>NZ_JBHSEB010000002.1:0-75473 GCF_042651925.1 Catenibacterium sp. GCM10023432
TTCTGTCTCAGCCCGTCTCCCGGACTGCCTGTCTATAATACCTAAAATACTGACACTTGTAAAGTGTTTTATGAAGAAAATTCAAAAAAATTATTTTTCTTATTTTATACCCTTTTTTTATCCCTGAATATTATAAAAAGCATGCATTAAGGATTGCATGCCTTACAAGGAATATAGCCTTCTTTTTGTGCTACTTGTGAAGAACTAAAATAGACTTTATTCTTATCACTGATAGTTTTTACATACTGACAATCTTCTCTATGATACTTCTTAGTATTTCTAGATCCTATATATTGTGTTGTTTGAGTAGTCGTGATTTCTTCTTTACCATTAAAGGTCAATTTATTCTTCTTAGAAACACAACGGATTGTACCTAATTCATCCGTACGATAGACCACCATATCATATCTAGAAAATCTTTGTAATGCTTCTTTATGAGGATGACCATACATATTGTCTTTACCACAAGACACTACGACATAACTTGCCTTCATTCTAGATAACAGATTATCGCTGTTTGAATAAGCTGAACCATGATGACCTGCTTGGAATACATCACATTGTACTTTGTTTAGTTTCTTTTCCATTGATTCTGCAGCATCACCAGTAAAGACAAAACGATGATAACCATCATCATATCTCATACATAAAGATGAGTCATTATTGTTCTGTGCCCCTTCACCGACACCAATAAACTCAATAGAACCTGCACCTACCTGAAAGGTATCTCCTACCTTAGGCACAGTAATATTCTTTTTCTTCTCTTTAATTGCATTTAATAGTTTCATATATGTATAGGAAGAAGAGGTTCTACTAGACATATATATCTTTTTTACATTTAACTGATAAATAATATTCTTTGCATCATTTATATGATCCGCATCACAATGCGTTAGGATTAATGCATCAAGTGTATTGATATAGTGTTCTTTTAAATAATTCAAGCTGGCATTTTCATATCCATCACCATGTCCAGCATCAATAAGAACTGTTTGGTTATTATTTTGAATAAGTGTTGAATCCCCCTGCCCTACATTAATATAAGTGACTTGAGATTTAATATTGTTTGATACTTCTTTATCCGGTGTAGAAGTTGTACTACAACCCGTGATAAGTATCATTGATAAGAATATACTAAATAGCTTCTTCATAAATTCCTCCTGTCACTCATTATAGACAACTATTTTTCTTCTACAAGAAAAAAAGGCAGGAAAAATCCTGCCTCTAACGGACACCGCCGCCTCCGCCACCGGAGAAGCCGCCTCCACCACCACTAAATGATGACGAACCACCTTGTCCTGCGCTTGCAGCTGAAGAAGCTGCACTCATACTATTATGTGCAAATGTATGGGTATAGTAATAAATTGGGAAATTATTGTAAGTTGTTGTTTCTTCATAACGAGGAATCACAACCTTCAATTGTTTTTCTACACGATCTGCAATGCCAAGTACTGCTGCAAAGATGAGATATTCATCCCAAAGTTTAACTTCAATGGCTGCTTTTTCTTTCATATTGTCTTCATCATCAAGGAAGTTATTAAATCCCCATACATAAAGGCATTGATCGTACGCTTTATCTGTCCATACCGTACGATCACGTGGAATATTCCAGAATAAGAAGCGTTTATAAATAGTCGCTGTTTTTGCGTAACCATTCTCATTCATAAAATTTTCTGTGACATTATCCACTTTAGCGAACCAATCATCTATCTTCTTATAATGTTTGCTGCACCATTTCTGAAATGTTTTTGTTTGAAGAACACCCTCTTTAGACGCAAGAATAAACATCTTATAAAGTGCTGTTTCCTGCTTATTCTCAAACTTTGCATCTATATCAAGATACATATCATAATTCTTTTTCTTGACAATTGCGCCGCTTTCCTTTTCTCTAATTGTGATTATACCATCACGTACCCATTTCAAGATAAATCCAGACACCAGGTTTTCACGACTCTCATCATCACCGATAATATCCAGCTTTTTAGCTAGATAATAGAACAAGAATATATCTTTATTACATGGAATTTCTCTAAATGGAGTTGCTTCTTTACCTTTGATTGTACGTCCATTCTCAAATACAACACCCGAATCCGTGAATACAATAACAGCAGCTATAACAAAGATAACCATTACAATCACAAAGATGATGAAAATAAAGAGCATAATCTTCGCTACTTTTGACATGCCACCAGAATAACTAGATCCTTCTTTTGCGTCCTTCACAACATCTTCAAACTTTTCACTTGCATGACGTTTATTAGGTGATGTATAAGAATTACTTTCAAGACCCATTAATAACTGCATCTTATTACTACCTAACGAGTCTGTTTTTAAAATAACACCACCATTATCAAAATTCACACTACCTGAATAACCAAATGCCCAGATTTTCGCATTCTCTTTACTATAGGGTGTAATACCAGTCACATGAATTGTGACATCTGCAACATCCAATGACATATCACTAATAAAAGCATAGTTAATACCCTGTTGGTCCTTATACTGATTCACAAAATGCTCAATCTGATAAACCATTGTATAAGAACGTGTCCCATAATCACCTAGACCAAAGCACAACTCATAGTGGCCGCCATCTTTAATCAAACCACATTTATTAATCTTAGATTCTCTAGAAACATCAGAATCCCATGTACCGATATTTTTGTATGTTACCCCACGATCATCAGTGACACCAATAAGTGTCAATGGCTGATCATCCATACCATTGAATATTTTGTAGCCTTCTGTCCCTTCCGATACATCCATATCCCATTTCTCTACAAATGTTGCTGTACCATTTTGATCAATCTGGCAGGTAATGCCAATATTGTTTACTTTTGTGCTTGATGCATCAACTGTCGTTGGCATTAACAGCAATAAAACTGTAAGAAATGATAATAAGCGTTTCATTAGAATTGTACCTTTGGTACTTCTTTAGATGCTTCATCCACTTCAAAGAAGTTCATCTTTTCAAAGTGGAACATTGAAGCAATGATATTAGAAGGGAACATTTCTAACTTATTCACATACTGTTTAACATCATCATTATAGAACTGTCTTGCATAACTGATCTTATCTTCAGTTTCCTTTAAATCATTCTGTAGAGACATGAAGTTTGTATTAGCCTTTAAATCAGGATAACTTTCCTGAAGCATCATTAAACGACTTAATGATCTTTCTAATTCACCAGCATTCTTAAGCTGTTCTTCTGGTGTAGAAGCAGTTACATAACTGTTTCTTGCACGAATAGCTCCTTCAAGTGTTTCCTTTTCATGCTTTGCATAACCTTTTACAGTTTCTACAATATTAGGAATCATATCTGCACGTCTTTTTAATTGAACATCAATCTGTGCCCATGCCCCGCGACACTTATTTCTAGACTTAACAAGTCCATTATATGTTGTGATTGTATATAAAACAATTAATACAACCACTACTACAGCAATAATTAAACCCATAATTATTTCCTCCTTTTATACATAATCAATTATATCAACAATTACATTTAAATACATCAAAAAAGGCTATGATGTAAAATCATAACCTTAAGGTGTTTATTACTTTAATTTTGTAATATCAACTAATGAAGTTGGACCCTGATGTCTCTTTTCTAGACAGTTGATTAATGCATGTGCTGTATCTAATGATGTATAGATAGGGATACCTGCTTCAACTGCAAATCTTCTGATTAAGAAACCATCCTTTAAGTTATCATTTCTTGTAGGAATATCGATAACTAAGTCAACAGTATCAGTTAACATTAAGTCAAAGATTGTGTTAGACTTTTCCGTAATTCTGTTAACTCTATGAACTGGTACATCATGTTCCTTTAAGAAGTTATAAGTACCTTCTGTTGAATAAAGATCATATCCAAACATATAGAACTGTTTAGCGATTGGTAAGAATTCTTCTTTAGAGCTGTCCTTGATTGTACAGATGATATTCTTCTTCTTTGGTAAGTTGATACCTGTTCCAATGAATGCCTTATAGATTGCTTCATCAAATGTCTTTGCGATACCTAATACTTCACCTGTAGATTTCATTTCTGGGCCAAGTGAAATTTCAGCACCCTTGATCTTTTCAAATGAGAAGACTGGCATCTTAACTGCAACAGTTTCTTTTTCTGGCTGTAAACCATATTCATAACCCTGATCTTTGATTGAATGACCCATGATAACCTTAGTTGCAACATCTACTACTGGAATATCTGTTACCTTTGAGATATATGGAATTGTACGAGAAGATCTTGGGTTTACTTCGATTACATAAACTTCATCTTCATATACGATGAACTGGATGTTGATTAATCCAATAACGTGTAGTGCTTTAGCTAAGCGCTGAGTATAGTCACAGATAACTTTCTTGATTTCAGGCTTGATCTTCTGTGGTGGATATACTGAGATACTGTCACCAGAATGAACACCAGCTCTTTCAACGTGTTCCATAACACCAGGAATAAGTACGCCGTTTTCATCGCATACAGCATCTACTTCTACTTCCTTACCTGATAAGTACTTATCGATAAGAATTGGATGTTCCTGGAACTGACGGTTGATGATCTTCATGAACTTCTTGATATCACCATCATTTAAGGCTATTTCCATACCTGCACCACCTAGTACATATGATGGACGTACAAGTACTGGGTAACCTAATTTATTCGCAACTTCTAATGCTTCATCTACTGTAAATACTGTTGCCCCTCTAGGACGATCGATTTCACATTTTTCTAAGACTTCATCAAAACGTTCTCTATCTTCTGCAGCATCTACGCTATCAGCTGAAGTACCAAGGATAGGAACTCCCATATCCATTAAGTCCTGAGTTAACTTAATAGCTGTCTGACCACCAAACTGAACGATTGCGCCATCTGGTTTTTCAAGTTCAACAATGCTCTGAACATCTTCCTGAGTAAGTGGTTCAAAGTATAATCTATCAGCAATGTCGAAGTCAGTAGAAACTGTTTCTGGGTTGTTGTTGACGATGATTGTTTCATAGCCAGCAGCTCTTAATGCCCATACACAATGTACTGAACAATAATCGAATTCGATACCCTGTCCAATACGGATTGGGCCTGAGCCTAATACCATAACCTTCTTACGAGTGTTATCTGGTTTAATTTCATGTTCTCCACCATATACTGAATAGAAATATGGAGTTTCAGCATCAAATTCTGCAGCACAAGTATCAACTGTCTTGAATGCGGCAGTGATATTGTTTTCTAAACGATAATCATGAATTTCATTCTTATCTTTACCAGTTAAGTCTGCAATAACTCTATCTGGGAATTCAACTCTCTTAGCAGCCTTTAATAATTCTGGAGTTAATTCCTCTGTCTTTAATTTATTTTCAATTTCTACAAGATGTTTGATCTTATCAATAAACCATGAATCAATCTTAGTGATATTATGGATTTCTTCTTCAGTAATGCCCTGTCTTAATGCTTCGGCTACTGCGAAGATTCTCTGATCATCTACATCTTTTAATTTAGTTCTTAAGTATTCTGTATCTTTACCTTCCATTTCAGGAATTGATAAATAGAATACATTCTGTTCAAGTGAACGTAATGCTTTCATTAAAGCACCTTCGAAGTTATTACAAATTGCCATAACTTCACCAGTTGCCTTCATCTGTGTACCAAGTTTTCTTGATGCACCATAGAACTTATCGAATGGCCATTTAGGAATCTTACATACAATATAGTCTAATGTTGGTTCATAAGAAGCATATGTCTTACCTGTTACAGCGTTCACGATTTCATCAAGTGAATAACCTAATGCAATCTTAGCAGCTAACTTCGCAATAGGGTAACCAGTTGCTTTAGAAGCTAAAGCTGAAGAACGGCTGACACGTGGGTTAACTTCGATAACACAATATTCAAAAGAATTTGGGTTTAATGCGAACTGTACGTTACATCCACCCTTGATATTTAATGCAGTGATGATGTTTAAAGCAGAGCTTCTTAACATCTGATATTCTTTATCACCTAAAGTCTGAGAAGGAGCTACTACGATAGAGTCACCAGTATGAACACCTACTGGGTCAACGTTTTCCATATTACATACTGTAATACAGTTACCATTGCCATCTCTCATTACTTCGTATTCGATTTCCTTCCAACCGGCAATACATCTTTCAATTAAGCACTGAGATACACGTGATAATCTTAAACCATTAGAACAGATATCATGTAATTCTTCAGGAGTTTCAGCAATACCTCCGCCAGTACCACCAAGTGTATATGCTGGTCTTACTACTACTGGATAACCAATCTTTTCAGCAAATTCTAATGCATCATCTACATGGTTAACAACTGTTGAAGCAGCCACTGGTTCATGGATTCTTTCCATTAATTCCTTGAATTCAAGACGGTCTTCTGCAAGCTTGATTGTAGTTGTATCAGTACCGATAGTACGTACATTATGTGCTTCTAAGAAACCTTCATCAGCAAGTGCCATTGCAATATTTAAGGCATTCTGACCACCAAGTGTTGGCAAGATTGAATCTGGTTTTTCTTTTAAGATTAAGTTCTTAACAACAGGAACTGTTAAAGGTTCAATATAAACATGATCTGCAATATCCTTATCAGTCATGATTGTTGCAGGGTTAGAGTTAATAAGAACGACTTCAATTCCTTCTTCTTTTAATGCACGACAAGCCTGAGTACCTGCATAGTCGAATTCAGCTGCCTGTCCAATAATAATTGGTCCTGATCCAATAACAAGAACCTTTTTTATATCTTTATTCTTAGGCATTCTACTTTCCCTCCATCATCTTAATAAACTCATCAAATAAATATTCAGTATCTCTAGGTCCAGCATTTGCTTCTGGGTGGAACTGAACAGTTTTGATATTCTTATTTAAATATTCAACACCTTCAATAGTGCCATCATTTACGTTTCTAAACCAAGCCTTAGCCACTGCAGGATCAATTGAATCATCCTTGATAACATAGTTATGGTTCTGTGTAGAGATATAAACACGGTTAGTGTCTAAATCCTTAACTGGATGGTTTGCACCATGATGTCCATATTTTAATTTTTCTGTCTTGAAGCCATGAGCAAGAGCCATTAACTGATGTCCAAGACAAATTGCGAAAATTGGCATACCGCTTTCTGATAATTTCTTCACTTCTGCGATAATATCAGTTACTTCAGCTGGGTCACCAGGACCGTTACTTAACATAATACCATCAAAGTTACCTTCTAATACTTCAGAAGCAGGTGTAGTAGCTGGGAATACTGTCACTTCACAGTTTCTCTTTGCTAATTCATTCGCAATATTATGCTTAGCACCAAAGTCATATAAAGCAACTTTCATTCTGCCTGTACCAACAGTATGTTTTTCTTTACATGTACATGCCTTTACAACACCCTGTACCTTGAATGCTTTAATCTTGTCGATGACTTCGCTTACTTCATACTTATGAGTAGTGATCATACCATTCATACAACCATCATTACGAAGTAACTTAGTAAGTGCACGTGTATCAATTCCCTGGATACCTGGAATATGATTACGTACTAAATAATCATTTAAATCTTCATTCTTTCTAAAGTTAGATCCTAAACGTGATAATTCGTTTACTACAAATCCTTCAACATATGGGTGTTCAGATTCCTGATCTTCTAAACATACACCATAGTTACCAATAAGTGGGTAAGTCATTACAACACTCTGACCTGCATAAGATGGGTCTGTCAACACTTCTACATAACCAGTCATTGAAGTATTGAAGACAAATTCGCTTATGACTTCTTTTTCATATCCAAAGCTTTCCCCTTCAAACACATGTCCGTCTTCTAAAATTAAATAAGCTTTCATAGTCAACCTCCTCAATTATGAAAAAGACATATCACCAATAGATGATATGTCCTTAAAATAAGAAATCTAAAAAATGAAAATAAGAACCCTTAAGAAACACGTTTGCGAAAACTGAAGTTGTCATAATTGTGTTTGCGTTCATATTCTCACTCCTTCTGTTGTAGTATAAACGATATTAAGATTGTAAGCAAGCAAAAAATGAATACTCAAAAATTTTTATTTTACTATTTTGAAGTTGTCAAATAGTGGTAGATTGCACCTATAATATTGGCATCATTCGCAAAAGCACATTTCTTTACAACAGGCTTAATACGTGCTGGTTCAACCTTGTCTATAATGATATCTAAACGATTATTGATTTCATCAATCATATCTTCTCTTACAGAGATGCCCCCACCAATAATAATCACTTCTGGATCATAAGAATATTGAATATTATAGATACCTACTGCAAGAGCATAATAGAAACGATTGACATACTTCTTAAATACTTCATTTTCGTTGGCATGATCAAAGATATAACGTCCATCATATGTCTCACCTAGTTCTTTTTCTACACCCTTGACGATTGCAACTGTAGAATCAAGAGACCAATTGTTAAACTCAAGTGAATCTGCATCAAAGTTATTGATCATATAACCAAATTCACCGCCATGAAGATGCTGTCCCTTATGAATCTTCTTATCTTTAACCACAGCACCACCAATACCTGTACCACATACGACAAAGCAGCAATCCTGATTATCTTTAGCGGCACCTAGCCATACTTCTGCAAGTGCTGCACAGTTGGCATCATTTTCTAATTCTACACGTGTCTGTAATCTTTCTTCTAGATCCTTCTTTATATTAGGACCATGAATATAGTCAATAGCAGACGCACCATAAATCACACCTTCATCACTTGCAACAGCCCCAGGCATACTTAACGCAATACCATCAACATCTCTTTCTTTATAAATAGTTTCAATAGCCTGATACATGTCTTCTAAAGTATCAGGTGTTTTAAATGACCCCTTATCAAATAAATGACCCTTTTCATCGCATGTTGCGTATTTGACAGAAGTACCTCCTACATCAATTCCTAGTAACATATGCATCACCTCCTATCTATAGGATATCACAAAAGAAATGCAAAATAGTAAAATAGATAAAAAAAGGAATAACGTTACGTTATTCCCTAGTTAACACGATGAATATCTAAACCATTCTGTTTAAATGTTTCAATTATTGTATCGATATGTGCTTCACCATTTGTTTCACATGTCACTCTTAATTCTACTTCAGAGAATCTTGCGAAGTTCTTGAACTGGTTATGATCAACCGCTACAACATTCGCATTACATTCATTTAATAGATGTGCAACTTTTTCTAACTGTCCAGGAATATCTGGAAGCTGTACTGAGAATGAGAAGATTCTACCTCTTTCAATAAGTCCCTTATTAATCATGGAAGAAATAGAAAGTACATCGATGTTTCCACCTGATACAAGTGAAACAACCTTCTTATTCTTTTCATTGAGTTTCTTTAATGCAGCAAGTGAAAGAATACCTGAGTTTTCAGCTACAAGCTTATGTTTTTCTACTAATACTAAGAATGCATCCATTAACTCATAATCACTGACTGTGATGATACCATCTACATATTGTTTGATATATTCAAAAGGCTTTTCACCAATTGTCTTAACTGCAGTACCATCCGCAATAGTCACTGCTTCATTTAAGGAAACGATACGATCTTCATTAATGGCAGCAAGGGCGCTGGCAGCTCCTTCTGGTTCTACACCGATAATCTTAACTGTTGGTTTAATAAGTTTAGCGGCACAGGCAATACCTGAAATCAATCCTCCACCACCAACTGGTACAAGAATAATATCTGTATCTGGTAATTCTTCGAGAATTTCTAAGGCAATGGTTCCCTGACCTTCAATGACATCTTCATCATCGAATGGATGTACAAATGTATAGCCATGTTCCTTCTGCAATTCTACTGCCTTATTATATGCATCATCATAGACTTCACCATGAAGTACAACATCAGCACCTAATGCCTTAGTAGCATCTACTTTAATAAGTGGAGTATGGGCAGGCATAACAATTGTAGCCTTAACACCTAGCTGCTGTGCGGCATAAGCCACACCCTGAGCATGGTTTCCAGCACTTGAGGCAATAAGTCCTCGAGACTTGGATTCATCATCCATCTTCATGATCTTATTATAAGCACCTCTAATTTTAAATGCGCCTGTTCTCTGTAAGTTTTCTGGTTTGATATAAACAGTATTTCTACTTTCTTTAGAAAAAGCTGGGCTATAAATCAAAGGTGTAGGAAGAATGACTTCATTCACTCTCTTCTTTGCCTCTTCAAAATTCTTTAGTTCTAACACTTAAATCCCCCTCTCAAAAATCTGTTTTTCACATTATAGCACCATTATTATTCTATTAAAACTAAATATTTGCTTAATTTTATAAAAAAGGAATAGCTGATTGCTATTCCTTAGTTGATACGCTGTATTTCAAATCCATTCTTTTTAAATGTTTCAATAATAGATACAATATGCGCTTCACCATTTGTTTCACATGTCACTCTTAATTCTACTTCAGAGAATCTTGCGAAATTCTTGAACTGGTTGTGATCTGCAGTCACAACGTTCGCATTACATTCATTAAGAATATGAGCCACCTTCTCTAACTGACCTGGACTATCTGGAAGCTGTAATGAGAATGAAAAGATTCTACCTCTTTCAATAAGTCCCTTATTGATCATAGAAGAGATAGAAAGTACATCGATGTTACCACCAGAGATGAGTGAGACAACCTTCTTATTCTTTTCATTGAGTTTCTTTAATGCAGCAAGTGAAAGAATACCTGAGTTTTCAGCTACAAGCTTATGTTTTTCTACTAATACTAAGAATGCATCCATTAACTCATAATCACTGACTGTGATAATACCATCTACATATTGTTTAATATATTCAAAAGGTGTTTTACCAATTGTCTTAACAGCTGTACCATCCGCAATAGTCACTGCTTCATTTAATGATACAACACGATCTTCATTAATGGCAGCAAGAGCACTTGCAGCTCCTTCTGGTTCTACACCGATGATCTTAACTGTTGGTTTAATAAGTTTTGCGGCACAGGCAATACCTGAAATCAATCCTCCTCCACCAACTGGTACAAGAATAATATCTGTATCTGGTAATTCTTTAAGGATTTCTAAGGCAATGGTTCCCTGACCTTCAATGACATCTTCATCATCAAATGGATGTACAAATGTATATCCATGTTCCTTCTGCAATTCAACTGCTTTATTATATGCATCATCATAGACTTCACCATGAAGTACAACATCAGCACCTAATGCCTTAGTAGCATCTACTTTAATAAGTGGAGTATGGGCAGGCATAACGATTGTAGCCTTAACACCTAGCTGCTGTGCGGCATAAGCCACACCCTGAGCATGGTTTCCTGCACTTGAGGCAATAAGTCCTCTAGACTTAGATTCATCATCCATCTTCATGATTTTATTATAAGCACCTCTAATTTTAAATGCGCCTGTTCTCTGTAAGTTTTCTGGTTTGATATAAACCATATTTCTACACTCTTTAGAGAACGCTGGACTATAGATCAAAGGTGTTGGAATGATCACTTCGTCTACTCTCTTTTTTGCTTCTTCAAAATCTTTTAGCTCTAACATTTTTCATTTTTCCTCCATATATTTATATTTTTAACGTTATCGCGTTATTTTTGTTCTAAATAAGACAAATTTTAAGCAAAATAATAAGAGTGCTTATACACTCTTATTTGAACTGATTTGATTTGTATGTGTAATGGTAACCAATAGCTTCCATCTTATCCACGACGTCCTGCATAGGAATATGATAGTCATAGCATAAATCTGCAAGATCTTCATATTGATCTCTCAGTTTCATATTTAACCAGCTAAGTAACATCACTGGATCTTTAGGCATTTCACTCATCTCTTAATTCCTCCTCTAGTTTCTTCAACATATAAGCAATACCATCTTCATCATTTGATAAAGTGACAACATCGGCTCTTTCTTTCACTTCATCTACTGCATTGGCCATAGCGACACCACAGCCTGCATATTCAATGAGTGATAAGTCATTGAATCCATCACCAAAGGCAATCACTTCTTCTTTTGTAAGATGAAGCATCTTTACTAGCTTATCTAAAGAAGCTGCTTTATCGATATTTGGTGCCATAACTTCAATAAAGAATGGTGCAGAACGATAAATACTTAAGCCTGGGAATGCACTCTTATAGTCTTCTAATACAGAAGCCACATGTTCGGGATCACCTGTACATAATACTTTATTAATAGGATCTCTTAAAATTGATTTAAAAGATTCAGCCTTTTTAATTTCGATATCGTTAATATGTCCTTCTATATTCACATACTGATCATCTACATCTTCAGTATAAACAGCATCATCATAATATGTCATAATCGCAAGATTATGTTTCTTTGCTTCATCATATGCTTTTTTAGCCTGTTCAACAGTCAAACGCTGTTCAAACATAGTCTGTCTTGTTTTCGCATCCATTACCTTAGCACCATTGAATGATAATAAGTAACCTTCATACTTTTCTAATTCAAGTGCGGCTGCTTCATGTCTTAAACCAGGTGTTGGTCTACCTGATGCAAGTACAATTGTTGCACCTAACTGCTGTGCTTTAATAAGTGTCTTACGTGTTTCGTCAGTAATTTTATTTTCTGAATTCTTTAATGTACCATCTAAATCTAATGCAATTAACTTATATTTCATTTGATATAATCCCTTCTATTGTTTTTAAAAATCTCTCTCTTGTTTCTTGTGTACGTTTCTTTGGTCCTTTGACAAGTTGATGCTTACGCATCTTTCCATTGATATAGCGCGTCATTAAAAGAGAGTCTATATTATTAGAATCAATAATAAACCCTGAAGGATGAACAACAATCGCACCTTTTGTAAGAAGCATACCTGCTTCACCATAATCCTGTGTGATCACTAGATCACCCTTCTTCACATATTTTAAAATAGCATAATCCACACTATCATTTCCCTGATCACACATAATAACTGATTCATAATCAAAGAAATGATTCATATCACAATACACTATCATCTTTATATCATATTTATCACACAAAAAAGCGATTTTTTCAATATCTGGTGTTGCATCTCCATCAATTAGTATTCTCATATCACTTTTAAGAGATACATAATATACATAGTGAGGTATCCACCAACTAATCCACCTACATGTCCTGTCTTAGAAATACGAGAATTCATAAGAGTAAAGGCAAGGTTAATCGCAATACAAGGTAAATAGCCTCTTAATAAATCAAAGAAAGCACCACCTTTAAATAAACCTAGTCCAATAATAGCTCCTAAAAAGCCATAGAATAAACCACTTGCACCAATTGTGATAGAGTTATCCACACTAGAATCTCTAAAAGAATAGTAATAAGTAGCCAATGAACTCATTACAATAGAAACTAAGACAAGTATTAAATAACGTACTGGACCTAGTATTGTTTCAAACAAACGTCCTAAATAGAAAATACAGTACATATTCATAAATAAATGAAGAAATTCTGTATGAATAAAGGCAGATGTAATAAATCGCCAATATTCTCCTCTATTTTTTACATAAGGTGTATATAAAGCACCTAAATGCATTGCTTCTGAAGTTTTATTATCCTTAGAAAAATAATTAATATAGACAAAAACTGCTATACATATCGCCATAAAGATATATGTGATCATTCAATAACCTCCACTACTCTTGTAACCTTAGCCATATTCTTAGAACTATCAGTGACTGTATATGTTAGAGTATAACGTCCTACAGTATTAGTCTGTACTTTACCTGTGACAACAATTTTATTTGTTAAATCACCATCTTCATTATCATAGGCTATAACACCTTCTCTTGCATTAAAGTTATCACCTAAATGAATGACTTTATCTTCTGCCCCTTTAATCACAGGAACAACCAACTCATTGGCTACAATCACTTTAATACGCATTGGAAAAGATGTATTACCTTGTTCATCTCTTACTACAACACGTTCAATATATGTACCTACTTTTTCATATGTTTTCTCTTTCACAAGTTCTTCACTATTTTCTTTCTTTAAGAAATAGATTTGTGTTAAAGACGCATCATTGACTTCAGCGACTGTATTTTTTGCATATAGCGGCTGATTAGGATTTACATAATAAACAAGCTTTTTAAGTTTTACTGTTGGTTTTTTTGTATCTACAATCTTAATCTTAAAATCATAGTCACGTCCTGCATATTCAATACTTGCATTATAGTTACCTACTTTATTCAAATTCACACGGTTTAAGTTTAAAGTAAGTGATTTTTTTATTCTATCTGGACAGATAACATAATCCTCTATATTCTGTGATACTTCCTGTCCTAATTCATAAGTAAATACTGTCTGTTTCAATTCAAAAGTTGCCATAGTCACAATCTTATAAATAGAAAATAATTCAAGGAAAATAAATAATAGTAAAATGACAGTAATCAATTTGTTCCTCCATTTCACTAGTATCACCTCTTTCGTTTCTCCATTATACTATAAAAGATATCTGATTGACAAAAAAGATGATGCGAAACATCACCTTGTTTAAAAATTACATAACTATTACACATTTTCAAGTAAACAGACTGCCTGAGAAACGATTCCTTCTCCTCTTCCTACAAAACCAAGCTTTTCACCACGAGTGGCTTTCACATTAATCTGTGTCACATCACAATGAAGTGCTTTCGCAATATTATGTCTCATTGCAGATATATGAGGTGCCATCTTTGGCTGTTCTGTCATAATAATCGCATCCACATTACCAATCTTATAACCTTTTTCATTCATCAGCTTATATGTTTCTTCTAACAAAATCATTGAAGAAATACCTTTGTAGCGATCATCTGTATCAGGGAAATGTTTACCAATATCTCCTTCACCTAATGCCCCAATGATTGATTCAATAATCGCATGTAGAAGAACATCGGCATCACTATGTCCCTTCAACCCTTTTTCATAAGGAATTTCCACACCACCTAGAATAAGCTTTCTTCCTTCTACTAATTGATGAATATCTATTGACTGTCCTATACGCATAACCATACCTCCATGCCTTTTATTGTAACACAAAAGGCATGAGGTTACCCTCATGCCAATGTATTAATTGTATTTCTTTTTATGTGCTGCATCTATAAGTCCCTGGAATAGAGGATGTGCTCTATTTGGTCTAGAATTGAATTCTGGATGGAACTGACATGCAACAAAATATGGATGGTTAGGCACTTCAACGATTTCTACTAAATCTCTCTTTGGATTACGTCCAGAGATAACAAGTCCTGCATCTTCTAACATCTGACGATATGTATTATTGAATTCATATCTATGTCTATGTCTTTCCTGGATAAGATCCTTTCCATATAACTTATGCGCAATTGTACCTTCTTTTAATTCACAAGTGTAGTTACCAAGTCTCTGAGTACCACCCATGTTTTCTAAAGACTGATCGTGCATTAATGAAATTAATGGAGTCATACAGTTCTTATCGAATTCTAATGAGTTAACATCATCAAGTTTACATACATTTCTTGCATATTCAATAGAAGCACACTGCATACCTAAGCAGATTCCCAAGAATGGAATATCATGTTCTCTTGCATACTGGATAGCAACAATCATACCTTCAACACCTCTGTTACCAAATCCACCTGGTACTAAGATACCATCAGCATCTGCAAGCTTAGAAGCGATATTTTCCTTAGTTACTTCTTCAGAGTTAACCCAGTCAATTTCAACTTCACTATTTGCATAATAACCTGCATGTTTTAATGCTTCATTGACTGATAAGTAAGCATCTGGGAATTCACAGTACTTACCAACCATCTTGATTTTAACTGTATCCTTTAAGTTCTTAACTCTTTCAACTAATTCACGCCATTCAGTGAAATCAGCTTCAGGAGCTTCAATTCTTAAATGATCAAGTACAACATCATCCATATGCTGATCTAATAATTCTACTGGTAATTCATAAAGAACATCTACATCATAGTTAGAGATGATAGCTTCCTTAGGAACATTACAGAATAAAGAGATCTTGTCCTTTAATTCATCAGAAATAGTATGTTCACTACGACATACGATAATATCTGGCTGGATACCATATCCTAATAATTCCTTAACACTATGCTGTGTTGGTTTAGTCTTTACTTCATGGCTGGCACCAATATATGGAAGTAAAGTTGTATGTATATAAAGAGTATTCTTGTAGCCTCTATCGAGTCTTACCTGTCTAATTGCTTCAATAAATGGTAATGATTCGATATCTCCTACAGTACCACCGATTTCTGTAATAACGATATCTGCCTGAGAAGATTCTTCTGCAGCATAAATCTTGTCCTTAATCGCATTTGTGATATGAGGAACAACCTGCACTGTTGCGCCTAAATAATCTCCTCTTCTTTCTTTAGAGATTACATCGCTATATACTCTACCAGTTGTCACTGAAGAGTTTTTGTTTAAGTCTTCATCAATAAAACGTTCATAATGACCTAAGTCCAAGTCTGTTTCTGCACCATCAGCTGTCACATAAACTTCACCATGCTGATAAGGAGACATAGTTCCTGGATCCACATTGATATAAGGATCAAGTTTCTGCATGAATACCTTTAATCCTCTTTGTTTTAATATTCTACCTAAAGATGCAGCTGTTAAACCTTTTCCTAGACCTGATACGACACCACCTGTGACAAATATGAATTTTGCCATTCTCTTCACCTCTTTCTCTATATTAAACAAAAAAAGACACCTACGGAAGACCCGTTTGTGCCCTTTACAACTATAGCAAATTCCCCCGTCGCATGCAATTCTTTTCTTTATTTTATTAATCAATTATATTATGATATGGCTTGGGAGGATAAACATATGGAAACACCTCGTATATTAGTTATTGATGATGAAAAAGAAATTTGTGATCTTATTGAAATTTATTTAAGTCAAGAAGGTTATCATGTTGAAAAGCGTTATAATGCCTATACATTATTACGTGATCTTGAAAAGTTCAAGATTGACCTTGTAATTCTAGATATGATGATGCCTGGGGTAGATGGTTTACAGGCATTAGAGATGATCAGAGAAAAGTACAATATCCCCGTTATCTTTGTATCAGCTAAGACAGCAGATCAGGATAAGATTGAAGGATTATTAAAGGGTGCTGATGATTATATTGCAAAACCTTTTAATGCAATGGAATTAGTGGCACGTGTTAAGTCACAATTAAGACGTTATCAGGTATATAGTAAGCCTATTGGTGTAGATAATTCTATTATTCAGGCCAACGACCTTCTTATTGATACAAATAAGAAGATGGTTTCTGTAGATAATCGTCCAGTAGCTGTGACTAAGATTGAATATGAAATCTTAGTATTACTTGCCTCACATCCTGGTACAGTATTCTCTACTGAAGATATCTATACAAAAATATGGCATGAAGAAGCAACACATGCCAACAATACCATCATGGTACATATTAGAAAACTAAGAGAAAAGATTGAAAGACAGCCACGTACGCCAAGACATATTATTACTGTCTGGGGCATTGGTTATAAGTTCGAATTATGATGCAGAAACTAAGAAAGCTGTTTATTTCTTCTTTTAAATGGCGTTTGTTGATTAATATTACATTAAGTTATCTTGTCGCATTTCTTATTTATTCTATTCTAGGAATTATATTCGATAGAATTATTCCTATTGCGGTACCTAATGAAATGCGTTATGCATTATGTTATGCGATTTCTTTTATTGTCTTTGTAGAAATCTTCTTTAAACTGATTGATTTTACAATTGAATATATTAGAAAGCTGAGACGTTCTATCCAGCAGGTAACAAGTGGTAATTATGGTGTACAGTGTGAAGTAGAATATGATGATGAATTAGGTTCTCTTGCTGCAAACATCAATGTCTTATCAAAAACATTGCTTGCGAAAGAAAAAGAAAGTGAAAAGCTAAAAGAAAAAGAAAGAGCTGCATTAGATATAGAACGTAATGCAGAAAGACAAAAGAATGAATTAATCACAAACGTAGCCCATGACTTGAGAACACCTCTTACAACTATTGTAGGATATCTTGAGTTGATTAAAGATGATACAGCTTTATCTAAAGAAGATGTACATAAGTATTCTGGCATTGCGTATGAGAAATCAATACGTCTACAGGAAATGATGGATGACCTCTTTGAATTCACTAAACTTGATAATGCAGATATCAAGTTGAATAAGAGTATGATTAATCTATCTGGATTAATCATGCAGATGACAGACGAGTTCTATCCTTCATTTAAAGACTGTAATATTACACCAATAGTAGATCTACCTGAAGAGAATATCTATGTTCAGGGAGATGGTCAGTTATTAGCCCGTGTATTTGATAATCTTATTTCTAATGCACTCAAGTATGGCTATCATAACACCGATTTAAAGATAGAAGTATCCGGTGATGAGAAATATGCAACTGTTAAAGTCATCAATCATGGTGATACTATTGCACCAGAGGATATCCCACTTCTATTTAATAAATTTTTTCGTACAGACTCATCACGAAACTCTAAAACAGGTGGTACTGGCTTAGGACTAGCAATCACTAAGAATATAGTAGACCTTCATCATGGTGATATTTCTGTTACAAGTGATGATCAAATTACAACATTCATCGTCAAATTCAACAGATATTTCGATCAGAACTAACATAAAAGACCACATCAAGTGGTCTTTTCATTTTGGACTATAATTTCAACCTTTCACCTGGCTTTATATATAAAGCATGAGGTGACTTAAAGCTTTTCGCAATATCTTCATCATATAATTGAGTAGGTGAAGTATGAATAGGAATAAAATAACGAGAATCAATCACATGTGCACAACGACTCGCTTCCTGTGCACTCATATTATAAATACCATCTACTGGTAATAATGCATAATCTAAATCATTGAAGCTTTCCATTTCAGGATAATAGTTTGTATCTCCTGCACCATATAATGTAATACCATCTACAGTCATAATAAAACCAACACATTCTTCTCTTGTATGATTCTTATTTTCTGCAGGTGTTCCTTCAATCATTACTTTCTTGATCTTCTTAATAGGATATTCACCATCCACAAATAAATCTCCATGTCTTAAAATCACACCATCATCTTTTAATGTGACAAGATCAACCTGATTATGATCACTATGTTCATGCGTTACAATCACAATATCTGCAGGCATCTCATAACCTTCACCTGCATAAGGATCAACATAAATCACTACACCCTCATTAGACACAATGCGATAACTTCCATGTCCTTGATACAATAATTCTGCCATTTTTTATATCTCCTTTATCACTTATTCAATTATAACTTTTCTTATTGCACAGTGCGATAGAATGGCAAAAAATAAAAAAATTAAATTTAGTTAAAAAAATTGTAAAAACCTGTTGACGAATCGCATAACACTTGGTATATTATATGAGCGTGCTTGGTTGGGATATGGCACTAACACTTAAGCATCGGTCTAATGGCCGGTATATCCCAAGAATATTGGAGGTTTAGCTCAGTTGGGAGAGCATCTGCCTTACAAGCAGAGGGTCAGCGGTTCGAGCCCGTTAACCTCCACCATTTTTATTAAAATTTAGCAACACACGCCGACTTAGCTCAATTGGTAGAGCAACTGACTTGTAATCAGTAGGTTGGGGGTTCAATTCCTCTAGTCGGCACCAGTGGGGAGGTAGCGAAGTGGCTAAACGCGGCTGACTGTAACTCAGTTCTCTACGAGTTCGATGGTTCGAATCCGTCCCTCCCCACCATTCCATGCGGGTGTAGTTCAATGGTAGAACTTCAGCCTTCCAAGCTGACTACGTGGGTTCGATTCCCATCACCCGCTCCATTTTATATTTAAAAGTGCTTGAATAGCTCAGCGGTAGAGCAATCGGCTGTTAACCGATCGGTCGGGGGTTCAAATCCCTCTTCAAGCGCCAGTGGCCGGTTGGAGAAACGGTTAACTCACATGCCTTTCACGCATGCATTCACGGGTTCGAATCCCGTACCGGTCACCATTTCTCAAAATACGATCGAAAGATCGTTTTCATTTGCGGGTGTAGTTCAATGGTAGAACTTCAGCCTTCCAAGCTGACTACGTGGGTTCGATTCCCATCACCCGCTCCATACGATTAGAAGATAGACTAAGGTCTATTTTTTTATTATCTAAATACCCACAGTTACGAGCTGTGGGTATTTTCATTTATTCTAATAATTCAAAACTATTAATTAATTCATTTTTAGATTCATACAATAATTCAGTTTTACCTGAATCAACATCATATGTATATATACCTTGATGTTTATTATTGCGCCCAAGAAGAATAATCTGATGAGAAGAACTAAAACAAGCATACTGTGTTACATCCATAATTTCATCAATATTAATTCCTGCTTTCTTCTTAATTGTTTTTGTATCTAAATATATGTATGATATTGAGGATTCCAAGCTGGAATGGTGTCACTTTCAGTAAATGCAAGATTTCCACTTTCCATTGGAAGCATTCTATAGACTAACTTGCGATTTGTAGAATAGATACATTTGAGTTGATTATTCTTTAAACGATAAATATGCGTATTAGGTGCAATATACTTATAATTCATTGTCCCTTTTGTATTTATACATATAGACACCAAAAAATTATCGACACAATTTTAGTGAAATACCTCGGCTTCTACATTATAAATATTCTCTTATGTCACATACAATCATGCGACACCTGTTAGATGTAGATCCATATTTAATTTTGTCATGTGAACTACCTTGACTTCAAATACGGAGTATTAAGTCGAGATAGTTCACTATTCATTAGTTCTTCTTTCTTTCACAATCTTGTCGAACCATTCAACCATATTAGGATCATTATGAGAGAAGAATAAGCTATTACTAGTATCTAATGTTTTAATAGAATTCATGTCTTCTTCTGTTAATTCAAAATCAAAGACATTGATATTTTCCTGCATTCTTTCAATATGAGTAGACTTGCAGGCAACAATAACACCTCTTTGAATAAGCCATCTCAACATAACCTGGGCAGAACTCTTATTATATTTCTTACCAATAGAAACTAATGTTTCATTAGTAAATAGATTATTTCTTCCTTCACCAAATGGAGCCCATGCTTCCATCTTTACACCATGTTTTTCCATGTTTTCCTGAGCACACCATTGTGCATTAAAAGGATTGACTTCTACTTGATTCACTGCAGGAATAACCTTTCTATCAAACATACAAATATCTGTCAAACGATCAGGATAGAAATTAGAAACACCAATTGCTTTAATTTTACCTTCCGCATATAATTCTTCTAAAGCACGATAAGCACCATAATAATCACTAAAAGGCTGATGAAGCAAACACAAATCTAAATAATCTGTTTTTAGTTTTCTTAATGATTCTTCTACTGAAGCCTTACACTCTTCATAACCATAATGATCAATCCACACTTTAGTAGTAATAAAGAGTTCTTCTCTAGGTACACCACATTCCACAATCGCATCTCCTACTTCACTTTCATTGAAGTAGCTCTGTGCTGTATCAATGCCTCTATATCCTGACTTAATTGCATCTAAGACACATCTCTTAGTATCTTCTTTAGGAATCTGATAGACTCCAAAACTGATGAGTGGCATTTCTATGCCATTATTTAATTTTACATATTCCATAACGAATACCTCCTACACTTACTGTACTAGACGGTAGTTACTCCCTGTCAAACTTCTCTTGCAATTTCTTATTAAAGTTCTAATATAAAGACAAGGAGGTATACATATGAAAAAGATTCTATTATTACTATGTCTCTTATTATGTGCATGTAGTGCTCAAACTGATATAAAGGACTATACAGTCATTTATAAGAATAAAGAGGTCTATCCTGGTGTGAGTGCATCAAAGATGTCAGATGCTTTATTTGATTCTAATATTCAATATTCAGAAAAGGATGGAAAAATCCAAACAATCACTCTCTTTACTAAGAAGTATAAACTTAAGAATAATATTACTGTTGGGACTGATTATTCTACAGTAAAGCATACTTATTCTTCTCCTACTTCTAACCATTACAATAACGGAAAAGGTACAATAACCTATAAATATAAAGAGAAGAATATACAAATTAAGTTTACCTTTAAAGACAAAAAAATTTCTGCATTTTCATTATCAAAATATTAAGATAACTATTGACGTGTTCGTTTCTCCTATGATATACTCAATTCCGCTGGCCGGTTGGAGAAACGGTTAACTCACATGCCTTTCACGCATGCATTCACGGGTTCGAATCCCGTACCGGTCACCATATTAAATACTACGATCCTTCGGGATCGTTTTTTTTATACCTAAATAAAAAAAGATAGCACAAAGGCTATCTGTATAAATCATACAACATTCCATGCTTAAGGCTTGATGAATCAATACCTAATACATCTAAAAGCTTATAAGCAAACGCAAATGCTGTAGCTGGTCCTCTACTAGTAATAATATGACCATCTACAACCACTTCTTCTTCAACATATTTACCTGCTTTTAAATAGCTTTCTATTTCTTCTCCTGGATAAGAAGTGACTTTCTTATTAGTGATTACACCTGCTTTACCTAAAGCCATAGGTCCTGCACATATAGCGGCAATATATCTTTCTTCATGATCATATTTCTTAATGAGTGAAATAATACGATCATCATCTCTTAAGGTCCATGCACCTGCTCCTCCAGGAATCACAATCATATCATAATAATCCATGTCTGTAAGTGTCTTATCGGCACGTACAGGAATGTTTCTAGAAGAAATGACAACCTGCTCCTCTTTAATAGAAACAGTGTCTACATCCACCTCTGCGCGTCTTAAGATATCTACTACACCTAAGGCTTCTACTTCTTCAAAACCATCTGCCATTAAAACTGCAACTTTTGCCATACTGTTATCCTCCTATCAATGATTGAAACACATATCCTGCAATCATTAATCCTGCACTCGCTGGCACAAATACACTACTACCTGGTGTTCTCTGTCCTGTCTTTGCAGGAATCTCATCTGAATAAGCAACTAAACACTTCTTAATTCTTCTTGCTTTTAATTCTCTTCTCATTACTTTCGCAAGAGGATCAATCTTTGTCTTATAGATATCAGTAATCTGTAAGTGAGAAGGATCAAGCTTATTTCCTGTACCCATAGAAGAGATAATAGGTACATTCAATTCTGTACATCTCTTAATCAATTCTATCTTTGCAGTTACTGTATCAATTGCATCAATTACATAATCATATTGAGATAAATCTATTGTATCAGCATTCTCTGGTAAATAAAATGTATCAAACGTATTTATATTTAAATTTGGATTAATATCTAACATACGTTCTTTAATAATATCTACTTTCTTCTTACCTACTGTAGAATGTAAGGCAATTATCTGTCTATTGAGATTTGTGATATCCACTGTATCATGATCAAATACATCAATTGTTCCTATACCAGAACGAACCAATCCTTCAATGACATAGCCTCCAACACCACCACAGCCAAACACTGCAACATGTTTAGTCTTCATGATATCAATAGACTCATTACCTGCCACCCATCTTAATCTTGTAAACTGATCATCCATTAGTCCTGCTCCTTATAGAAATCTAAAAAACTCTTCTTTGATTCATCCCAGTCAGTATAGGCAATAATTGTTTTAAGATTGACATTCTCTACACTCTTAAAAATATTCTGTTCTACTTTAGGATTGATTTCTCTTAGTTTCTTAATCAACATCTTAGTTTCTGCACGTTTAGATGTATGTTCAATTTCTCCACGCGCTTCAGATTCTTCTGTAAAACGACATGCACACTGTAAGAACTTTAAATTAAACTTCTCAGCCCAGGCAATAATATCTTCTTCATGAATCAAATACATAGGGCGAATTAATTCCATACCTTTAAAGTTCTTACTATGAAGTTTAGGCATCATAGTCTGGACCTGAGCCCCATACATCATACCCATTAATATTGTTTCTATTACATCAGAATAATGATGGCCTAACGCAATCTTATTACATCCTAATTCCTGTGCTCTATTATATAAGAACCCTCTACGCATTCTTGCACATAAATAACAAGGATTCTTTTCTATTCCATGTACGACATTGAATATATCTGACTCATAGAACTGAATAGGAATACCTAGCTTTTCCGCATTCTCTTCAATCAATTTTCTATTGGCAGGATTATAGCCTGGATCCATACAGATGAACTCTAAATCAAAATGAAACTTACCATGTCTCTGTAATTCCTGTAATAGCTTTGCAAGAAGCATTGAATCCTTCCCACCTGAAATACATACCGCAATCTTATCACCAGGTTCAATGAGTTCATAATCCTGAATACCCTTAATAAATCTACGCCATAAAGGTTTTCTAAAATTTGTAATAATACTACGTTCTATCGCTTTTATGTTATCCATTATTTCACCTCTTGTCCCTACTAAACCAATAGGAATATACTCTAAAATTCAAGGTTATCCTCTAAGGATAACCTTATCAAAAAACATTATAAACATTTAATAGGCATAAATGCAATTATTATCGACCAAAATACGCATCAATACCATTCGCAATACCTTCCGCAATTTTCTGCTGGAAATCACTGTTGTTTAACTTTCTATCTTCATCACCATTAGAAATGAATCCCATCTCAAGTAAGCAGACAGGTGTCTTACACCAGTTGATTCCACTTAAGTCATTACGTGCAGCCATTCCTCTATTTCTAATACCTGTAGTACTGCAATAATGATTAAGTACTGTTCTTCCTAAAGATTGTGAAGCAGACACATTACCTGCACTCATATAAGGATTTCCATTAGCTGGTTCCTGTACACTTGCACCAGTCACACTGCTATTATCGATACCATCACAATGTAATCTAATAAAAGCACCTGCTCCTGCATTATTAGCCATTTCAGCTCTTTCTCTATTAGAAATATTTACATCATTGGTTGTACGGATCATAACAACCTTATACCCTCTAGACTGTAATACATTTCTTAGTTTCAAACTCACATTAAGCGTTGTCTGGTATTCAGGAATACGTGTCGCAGTACCTGTTGCCCCTCCTGCGACCTTAGCCTTTTGTGTTGAAGCACCAGGACCAATCGGTTCCAATTGTGAATTACCTCTTGCTTGATGTCCTGCATCAATGGCTACCACATTATTATTTGTTGCAACAGATGCCTGTTGTCTTTTTAATTCTTCCTGTTTTTTAGCTTCCTCAGCTTTCTTCTGTTCCTCTATTTTTTTCTGTTCTTCTAGTTTCTTAGCTTCTTCTTCCTTTTTCTTTTGTTCCTCTAACTTCTTAGCTTCCTCTTCCTTTTTCTTTTGTTTCTCTACTACTGCCGTATCTTTCTTTTTTGTCTCTTTCGTAGTACCACATGCCACAAACAATATACTACATAATAATAAGCATAATAATCTTTTCATCGTCTTACCCTTCCTTATCTTTAATAATATACTATTTTAGACGTAAAAAAAAGATAACAGATGTAACTCTGTTATCTTGTGAATAGTGTCCCACTACCATCCTTAGATAATATTTCAATAAGAATAGAATGTGGAATACGACCATCAATAATGACTGCTTTTGACATATTACCTTTTAATGCATGAGTAATACAATCCACTTTAGGAATCATACCTCCTGCAATAATACCTTCTGCTTTTAAGTTTTCTACATCCTGGATAGATACCTCTGGAATCAATGTCTTTTCATCATGAGGATCTCTTAATAAACCAGGGATATCACTAACTACAATCAAGTTTTCTGCTTCTAGACTATCCGCAATAGCTGCTGCTGCATAATCTGCATTCACATTATAGCTATTACCTTCATCATCCATTGCGATAGATGCAATAACTGGAATATATCCACTCTTGATTGCATTCTTAATGATTTCATTGTTCACCTGTGTAACAGTGCCTACATAACCTAATTCGTCTTTAATCTTCTTCGCCTCTAATAACTTATTATCAATACCACAAAGACCTACTGCACGGCCTCCCCCATTCATAATCAGCTTTACAAGATTTTTATTGACTTTACCGGCTAATACTTCCTGGACAATATCAATTGTTTCTTCATCAGTATAACGCAACCCATCAATAAACTTTGATTCTATACCAGAACGTTTTAATGCCTTATTGATTTCAGGGCCCCCACCATGAACCAATACCACATTAATACCAACTAAAGTCATTAGACATATATCAGAAATGACATTGTTCATCAATTCTTCATTGATCATCGCATTTCCACCATATTTTACTACTACTGTCTTACCATTGTATTCCTGTAAATAAGGAACAGCTTCAGATAAGATTTTTGCTCGATATATTTCTCTTTCTTCCATTATGTTCTATATTCCCCATTAATCTTCACATAATCATAAGTAAGATCACAGCCCCATGCTGTTGCATCCCACATACCATCATTTAAATCAATATTGATATCAATCTCATCTTCAGATAAGACCTTTAATGCTTTGTCTTCATCAAAGATAACACCCATGCCCTTCTCACAAACATGAATATCTCCTGCAGATGAAGCTAATGTCACGGATACTTTGTTGATGTCTAAATCAGCATCAGAATAACCAATAGCACATAAGATACGACCCCAATTCGCATCTCTACCAAACATCGCTGCTTTAAATAAAGTAGAAGTGATTACACTCTTTGCAACAATCTTGGCATCCTGTAATGTCTTCGCATTCTTGACATTACATGTAAGAAGTTTAGTTGCTCCTTCACCATCTTTCGCAATACCACGAGATAATTGTTCACAAATATGATATAACGCATCCTTCATAATATTATAAGACTGATCCTTCAAGACAATCTTATTATTCTGTGCCATACCATTTGATAATACACATAACATATCATTAGTAGATGTATCCCCATCAACACTGACCATATTAAATGTATCATCTACAACTTCATGTACCATTGCTTCTAGACATTCTTTAGAAATAGCTACATCACTTGTTACAAAAGCAAGCATTGTTGCCATATTTGGATGAATCATACCAGAGCCCTTTGCGATAGCCCCAATATGACATTTAGCATTACCTAGTTTAAACTCTACTGCATATTCTTTAGGCTGTGTATCAGTTGTCATGATTCCATAACATGCATCATGAGACCCATCTACATTTAACCCTTTTACAAGTTCTTTCATATGATCTTTAAAAGGATCAATAGACATAGGCTGACCAATAACACCAGTAGAAGCGACAATAATATCATCTTCCTTTAAACCTAATTCCTTTGCAGCTAAAGCACATACTTCATTTGCAAGCTCAATACCATTTGAATTACATGTATTCGCATTACCTGAGTTACAGATAATAGCTCTTGCACGACCATTCTTTAAATGCTGCTTTGTAACTATCAAAGGAGCACCTTTTACTTTATTTTGTGTATATGTTGCAGCTGCTGTACATAACTCTTCACTCACAATAAGAGATAAATCCTTCTTAGATTTATTCTTTCTCATTCCTGCATGAATACCATTTGCACTAAATCCTATTGGTGCACATACACCACCAAGTATATCTTTCATAACATCCTCCTTAAAATGATGGAGCAACAAGATTTAAACCTGTGTTCTCATCGAGTCCATACATAATATTCATATTCTGTACTGCCTGACCAGCAGAACCTTTCACCATATTATCAATTGTAGACACTACAATTAATGTATGATCACGTTCATCCATATGTAATGAAATATCACAATAGTTAGATGCTTTCACAAACTTTAAGTCTGCGACCTGTCCAAGAGGTAATACTCTCACAAACTGTTCATCCTTATAAGCCTCTACATATGTTTCATAGATTTCTTCTAGAGACTTATCTACAGGAACATAAATAGTAGAAACAATACCACGGTCTACAGGAAGCAAATGAGGGACAAATGTGATATGTACATCTTTTTCATTCATCTTACTTAATTCCTGCTCAATTTCTGGTGTATGTCTATGTACACCTACTTTATAAGGATGGAACGATTCATTACATCTTGGAAAATGCATACCATCACTTAAGTTCTTACCAGCACCTGTTGTACCTGATGCTGAATCAATAATAATCTTCTGTGATACATTGAGCTTATTCTTTAATAAAGGATAGAGGCCTAAAGTAATAGTTGTAGGATAACAACCAGGATTTCCAATGATAGAGGCATCCTTGATCTTATCTCTATTGACTTCAGGTAAACCATATACCTGATTCTTATGAAGTTCTGGTAAGTTATAATCTAAACCATACCATTTCTGATAATCTTCTTCTTTATCAAGTCTGAAGTCAGCCCCTAAATCAATAAACTTCTTACCCTTTTCTACACATGTCTTGGCATACTTTTCAGATAAGCCATGAGGAAGAGATGCAAAAATAATATCTGCTTTCTCAATGACTTCTGTATCCTCAATAAACTCTAAATCACATACCTGATAGAAGTTAGGATAAAGATCATAAATCTTCTTACCAGTATAGCTATGTGAAGAAATAGCTGTTACTTCTGCTTCAGGATGCATTAATAAGATTCTTAATAGTTCACATCCTGCATAACCACTTGCACCAATAATACCTGCTTTAATCACAATATCCACTCACTTTCTGATTGATTCTATGAATATTCTCCATCTCAATTTTAGGAGAAGGTCCACCAACAACTGCTCTGTTGTTAAGACATGTTTCTAATGAAATAGCCTGATAAACATCTTCACCAAACATATCTGTATAACCTGTATAAACATCTAGAGGAAGTGTTTCTAATGTTTCTCCATGTTCAATACAGTATCTTACAAGTTCCCCAGTAATCTTATAAGCATCTCTAAATGGCATACCCTTCTTAGTGAGATAATCTGCACAATCTGTTGCATTAATAAATCCTCTTGCAGCAGCATCTCTCATCTTATCTTTATGAACAGTAATAGTTGCCATCATATCTGTAAAGACTGGAAGACAAAGCTTGACTTCATCAATTGCATCAAATAAAGCTTCTTTATCTTCCTGCATGTCTTTATTGTAAGCAAGAGGGAGTCCCTTCATCATTGTAAGTAATGTATTCACATCACCAATGACTCTTGCACTCTTACCTCTTACTAATTCTGCAATATCTGGATTCTTCTTCTGAGGCATAATAGAAGAACCTGTTGCATAGGCATCATCAAGATCAATGAATTTGAATTCCCATGAACACCATAGAATCACTTCTTCTGAGAATCTTGATAAATGCATCATGATTGTGGCTAAGGCACTTGATAACTCAATCGCATAATCACGATCACTCACACCATCTAAAGAGTTATACATAATATCATACATACCTAATTCTTCTGCCACAAATGGTCTATCTAATGGATAAGTTGTTGTTGCAAGTGCACCACTTCCTAGAGGTGATACATAAAGTCTCTTATCAACATCTTCTAAACGATCAATATCTCTTAAGAACATTGATGCATAAGCCATTAAATGATGTGCAAAAGTAATAGGCTGTGCTCTTTGTAAGTGTGTATATCCTGGCATGATTGTATCAAGGTTATGTTCAGCTAAACCTGTTAATGTATGAATCAGGTTCACTAACATTTTCTTGATTTCTAGAATTTCATCATGTGCATATAAACGAAGATCTAATGCAACCTGATCATTTCTAGAACGTCCTGTATGTAGTTTTTTACCAGCCACTGGATAACGCTTTGTGAGTTCACTTTCCACAAACATATGAATATCTTCAGCTTCAGGATCAAAGAGGAGTGTACCCTCTTCAATCTCTTTTAAAATTGCATTTAAACCTTCTACAATCTCTTCATAATCTTTCTCTTCAATAATACTCTGTTTACATAACATCTTTGCATGAGCAAGAGATCCTCTGATATCCTGCTTATACATACGATGATCGAATGAAAGAGATGAATTGAATGCATTGACTTCATGATTCAATTCTTTAGAAAATCTACCTTTCCACAATACCATATCTTAAACTCCTATTTCTTTTTCTTCTGATCTAACTTAGCTTTTACCTTGATTGGTAAACCGTATAATGTGATGAATCCTTTAGCATCATACTGATCATAATCATCATCTTCATCAAATGATGCTGTCTGTAAATCATGTAATGTATCAGGAGATGTTACACCAGCACCTACGATATTCCCCTTATATAATTTAAGTTTAACATCACCATTTACGTTTTCCTGAGTCTTATCTACGAATGCAAGTAATGCTTCAGTAAGAGGTGTATACCACTGACCGTTATAGATATTATCAGCAAGCTTTAAGCTTACCTGCTGTTTGAAATGCTGTGTTTCTTTATCTACAGTAATTTCTTCTAGGTTCTGATGTGCTGCATATAAAATAGTTCCACCTGGTGTTTCATATACACCTCTTGACTTCATACCAACAAGTCTGTTTTCAACCATATCTGCGATACCAACACCGTTCGCACCACCGATTTCATTTAACTTAGCTAACATTTCTACTGGTTCAAGTTTTTCACCATTTAATGCTACAGCTTCACCCTTTTCAAAAGTTAAAGTGATATATGTTGGAACATCTGGTGCTTTTTCTGGTGAAACACCCATTTCTAGGATTTCATCATACTTAGGTTCATTAGCTGGATCTTCAAGATCTAAACCTTCATGAGATAAATGCCATAAGTTCTTATCTTTAGAGTAGTTTGTTTCTCTATTGATCTTTAGAGGAATCTTTCTTGCTTCAGCATATTCGATTTCTTCTTCTCTTGATTTAATATCCCATTCTCTCCAAGGAGCTATAATAGGCATATCTGGTGCGAATGCTTTAATAGCTAATTCAAATCTTACCTGGTCATTACCTTTACCAGTACATCCATGACAGATTGCATCTGCACCTTCTTCTAAAGCGATATCTACTAACTTCTTCGCAATAATTGGTCTTGCAAGAGAAGTACCTAACATATACTTACCTTCATATAATGCATTGGCTTTAACTGCTTCAAAACAGAAATCCTTAACAAATTCAGGTTTACAATCTACACAAATATATTTAGAAGCACCTGTCTTTGCAGCCTTTTCATCAAGACCATCAAGTTCTCCAGCACCCTGTCCCACATCAGCAGCGACTGCAATAACTTCACAACCATAATTTTCCTTCAACCAAGAAATAATAATTGAAGTATCTAATCCTCCACTATAAGCTAATACAACTTTCTTAAATGTTTTCTTTTCCATAATTTTCTTCTCCTTTAAATGTTTGATGTTTTATTTTAATGCCCCACTACTTAACTAAATCGTCGTTCCTTCATATCAAACACCCCTTTAATAAACAAAAAACGCCTCTGGATTAATCCAGAGACGTATATAAACGCGGTACCACTCTAGTTGCTTGTATCATACAAACCACCTCTTCATTAACGCAGATTCACGTTCTGTTATACTCAATTCCAACAGACTCTCCCGAGTGCGTTTCTCTTATATCTTCCTGATGACCTTCCACTCTATGTCATCTCGCTGTAGGTGATTGTAAGATACTCTTCTCGTTCATCGATTTGTTTATTTGACTTGGGCTTATAATACAATCACTTTTTTACTTTGTCAATAATTTTTCTTTAAATATAAACAAAATTGTTTACTTTCTGTTTTTCGTAAATTTTAACTCTTCTTTGTGATTTTTTTCATTTTCGCAATATATACAGGACTGCCATCATATTGATCATAGCTAGAAATATAAACAGTTTCTTCACCTAAGTAAACTGCAATACCTAACTGTTTTTCACCTTCATAAAGGTTGTATTTGATGAGTGCTTCAGGAACTTTTTCTTTCTCATCTTTTGAAAGTTCAACCTTCTTATACTGGATATTCTGATACTTTAAATCACTTTCAAATGTACATGTATCTTTATTGATTTCATAAACAAGATACGCATTATAAGCGTCCTTCTTCTTTATGTAATTCTTCTTATTTGCATATACGATTTTCTCCTGTTTGTACTGTCCAAAGCTGTCTTTGAGTGGCATAGGTTCTGCAGGTGAGCAGGCACATAACATCATTGTCACTAATAAAATTAATATTTTCTTCATATTCACCTCTCCATTCCACACTACTATATCATATCAAACAACTAAATAAATCAAACCTAATCAAAATACACAACACTTACATATTCATTAAAAAATTAGTAGTGTTTTTATTTTTATTCGCTCTTTTTAAGTAAATTGTTGCTTTAGGTTATCTTATTCAGCAAAAATACCATAACGATTCGTAATATGCTTCCTTGAGTGAAATAGGCATAGGTGTAGCTCTTACCATTTCATTACTGAAAGCCTCAGTATCCATCATCATTCTTAGAATCTCAGATGCCATTTCCTTTCTCTTGAATGTATACTTAGCCTGCTTCTTAAGAAGCAGGAAATCTAGATAACCTTGTATGTATCTGGTTCCAACGCCTCTTGTTGTCTGTATCATTGAGCTTACTTCTGTCATCATCTCATTGACAGTTCCTAATGATTTACCATCATCAGTAAGATATCTCTTCTCTAAAGGAGATGTCTTTATCTTATTGTTTACTGCTTCAAGATAGTTGGCAAACTGTTGTATGCTCGCCTTTGAATCTGATATGAACTCTTCCACATCCTTAAAGTAGTCTTTATTCGCTTTATATTTATCGAATGACTCACTTCCAAGACCTGATACCTGCATCATCATATGATCATTTTCATCTGTAGCACAGACAATAGCAACCTTGTGATGAGGTATTCCTCTATATGCAGCCTGTTTACCTCTTTTCTTTGAGTATCTAGGCATATTTTGAGGACGTGTTCCCTTTAGGTTTATACTTTTATACTGTGTATCTATTTCAACTTTGTAGAATAATTTCTGATGACCCATGATTTCAGAGGCTGCATGATAAAGTTTATGACGCATATAGAAGCAGGTTGTCTTGCTTGTCCCCAAGACTTGAGCCTCACCCTCTAGAGGCATTTTATATAATTCCAGTTCAATGAAGTGAAACCACTGGTCCAAAGTAAAATGAGACCAGTAGAATAAGGTGTTGGTTCTATCACTAAAAGACCTGTGACAGTCAAGACAGATATATCTCTGATGTCCGTTCTTATCTTTTCCATTCTTCTTGAAATGAACTGAACCACATATAGGGCATGCCTTATGAGATAGATCAACGTCTTCATCATCCTGTTCATATAATGATTCGATAAGTTTATTTACATAATCCTTATCCTTAGATCTTAAATAGTTTTTTACCTGGTTTTCAGTTATCATAGCACTCACCTGACCTTTTAAGATCATTTTACAACTATTCGAGAAATGATGATTTGAGTTAGGCGGCTATAAAGTAGAAAAATAGGCGTTAAGCTAAACTTAATGATCTAGTAGCAACACTTTTCATGAACTTAGCGAAAAATTAAAAGAAAAACATTCTGAATTATGTCGCATCAATGCCATAAACAGACAGCTTGCAATAAATGAAGACGCTAACCATTTAAGAAGTCTTGGAGATGTATTTATCACAGAACCCAAAAATGCAGGCAGGCTTATGAGACGAGCCAAAGAAACTACGGTCAATAGTAAAGTCAAGTTTAATAGGAAAAAGCGTTCTGGCAGATCCATAAAGAATAGATGTCCTTCTGGGTTTCAAGCTGCTCTAGAACAGAAATTCAAGTTATCAGGCGGTATATATATTGAAGTATCTAATGATTACAGATCAAGTCAATATGATCATACTGTTGATGACTATATTAAAAAGAGATTATCTGACCGAATGTATAAGCTGCAAGATGGTACTGAAGTACAAAGAGACTGGTATTCATCATTCTTATTACACTGTTACGATTACAGAACCAAAGATATAGATAAAAACAAATGCATTTCTGAATTTGATAAGTGTTACAGCAAAGAAAAAGACCTAATCGAATGGATTAAGGCTAACGAGATCAAGGTATCAAATAGCGGAATTAAGATAGCGTAAAACATATTCAGGGAGATTGATTATACTTCCCTACGAAAGTAGAAATTTACCGTCAATGTGGTCGCTGGACTGCTTGGTAATGAAAGTTCTGATTCAAATAGATTTACACTTGTAACTTCAAAGTCTGAAAATGATGTACGATTACAAGCTACACTTGGCAATCAGAACCCCACGGGCTTGTCCGTGGGAGTAGTCAGGCTAGGTATTTACTTCTATTGCAGACATAAGAAGAATACACATGTTGAGTTGAAACGTATGAGAGCAAAAGAACTCTTTTAAATTATTAAAGGCTGTAACGAATAGATAACCTTAAACGTTACAGCCTTTTTTACTTTGAAGAATAATTATATTATTCTTCTACTTTTTCAAATTCTTCTGGTCCTACACCACATAGTGGACATACATAATCTTCAGGTAATTCATCACCTTCATACACATATCCACATACTTTACATACCCATTTCATATTATAATACCTCCTTTAGTATATAGTAATTATTACTACTTATACTATAGTACTTTTGAGATATAATTCAATAAATATGCTCAAACTAAAAAAAGAAGTACACTAAACGTGTCCTTCTTTACGCATCTCTTTACGATACATTTTATAGAGATCAGCATGACATAGATTATTTGTGCCACATGTATTACAATTATGTCCACAGACACCTATGCCTTTTTTCTTATTTTTATATATAGTTCTAAGGACAAGACAAATCCAGATAACTAATAAAATACTTACTATAATTGTACCCATAATATCTCCTCCTCGCTTCTATTATACAATTATCTTGGTGTATAACCAAGTTTGATGATCATCTGTTGATATATTTCTAGATCAGGTTGATTCATAGAAAGAATAGTGATTTCTTTCTTATTCATGTTTACTGATGCTAGATATTCTTTATGTTGATTAAATGCGTTTTCTATTGTTGCTGCACAGTTCTTGCAGAACATATCGTCAATATGAAGAGTAGTACGATAGGGATAAAGATTTTTATCTTTATCCCCCGTACCTATTTTCTTTATTTGATCATGTTCCCCACAACAGTCAGACTGCAAAGTCTTCTTGTAGTGAAGAGCACCTATAATGAGCAACACAACAACAATAGCCACAACTATGATGTTACCCATAATTGATTAGGCTCTCTGTGTCTTTAATTCTGGTTTAGGTGCTGGTCTTACAATGAAGTAGATCATTACTAGAACACATACGATTGATAAAATCTGACCTAATCCGAATGGTGCACCATAGAATAACCATGAACCTAACTGATAAGTGATCATAGCTAATACATAACCTAATACCATCTGGTATAATACTGCAAACCATCCCCAGAACTTAGAACCCATTTCTCTCATGATTACTCCAATAGCGGCAAAGCATGGTGGATCGAATAAGTTCAAGATCATGAATGAGAAGCCACCCATTGCAGAGAAAGTATTCACCATAGCATGAATTGCCTTAGCACCTGAATCTGCATCACCCATGTGATTCAAGATAGAGATAGTAGAAATAGCCTGTTCCTTAGCAGCTAATGCTGAAATAACAGCTACTGAACCTTTCCAGTTTTCAATACCTACTGGTGCGAACAATACTGCAAATAGATGACCAATAGATGCTAACATTGAGTTTTCAATTTCGACCATCTGGAATGAGAAGTTAAATGTAGATAATAACCATACAACGATACAAATACTAAAGATAATAGTTCCTGCTTTAAGCATGAATGCTTTTGCACGTTCCCATACATGGATGAATACACCCTTAAAAGTAGGAAGATGATATGCTGGTAATTCCATTACGAATGGTGCTGGATCACCGGCAAAGAAACGAGTCTTCTTTAATGCGATACCTGATAAGATAATAACTAAAATACTTAAGAAATACATTGCTGGCGCAATCCAAGTGTTACCTGGAAAGAATGCTGAACTGATCATACCAATAATAACAGTCTTCGCACCACAAGGAATAAATGTACATAATAGAATAGTCATTCTTCTATCTGCTTCATTTTCAATAGTACGTGTACCCATAACGGCTGGAACACCACATCCTGTACCAATTAAGATAGGGATAAATGATTTACCAGATAAACCGAATTTACGTAATAGTCTATCCATAATGAATGCAATTCTTGCCATATATCCTGAATCTTCAAGAATAGCTAAGAATAAGAAGATAAGTGCCATCTGTGGTACGAAACCTAATACTGTACCAACACCAGCGATAATACCATCATTGATTAAGCTGATTAATGGAGCTGCACAACCAATTGATTTAAGGAAAGTTTCTACTGCAGGTGGAATGATTTCAGTAAATAATACATCATTCACCCAGCTAGTCATCCAGTCACCTACTGTAGATACTGAGATAAAATAAACAAACCACATAATTAATACAAAGAGTGGTAAAGCCAAGAATCTGTTAGTCACAATCTTATCAATCTGATCTGATGTAGATAATGTCTGATGGGGATTCTTCTTTGTAAGAACCTTGTTAATAGAATTCTTAATAAATGTATATCTCTGGTTTGTGATAATAGATTCTGAATCATCATCCATTTCTTTTTCACAATCCGCAATATGACCTTCGATTTCATTTAATACTACCTGATCTAATTTAAGTTCAGCCAATACCTTTTCATCTCTTTCAAATACCTTAACCGCAAACCATCTTAACTTAGATGCATCTACTCTATCTTCAATAGATTCTTCAATATGTGCTAAAGCATGCTCTACTGAACCAACAAATACATGAGGATGTTCTGATGCTTTATGGTTATGTGCAAGTTTAATTGCTTCTTCAGCAACTTCCTGAGTTCCTTTATTCTTTAATGCAGATAAAGTGACTGCTTTACAACCAAATAACTGACCTAACTGATCTAAGTCAATCTTATCACCCTTCTTTTCTATGATATCATACATATTGACAGCTAAAACCATTGGAATACCTAATTCAGCTAACTGAGTTGTTAAATATAGGTTTCTTTCTAGGTTAGTTCCATCAATGATATTAATGATTGCATCAGGTGTTTCATTAATTAAATATCTTCTTGTAACAACTTCTTCAAGTGTATAAGGAGATAATGAATAAATACCAGGTAAATCCTGGATAGTCACATCTTTATGACCTTTTAGTTTCCCATCTTTCTTTTCAACTGTAACCCCTGGCCAGTTACCAACATACTGAGTACTCCCTGTCAGTGCATTAAATAACGTTGTTTTACCAGAGTTAGGGTTACCCGCTAACGCTATCTTCATAACTATTCCTCCACTTCAATCATCTGCGCATCTGCTTTACGCAAAGATAATTCATAACCACGTACTGTAATTTCTACTGGATCTCCTAAAGGTGCAACTTTCCTTACATAAACACTCTGTCCTTTAGTTAAACCCATATCCATAATTCTTCTTTTTACTGGACCTGTACCAGTTACTTTTTTAATAGTTACTGTTTCGCCCACTTTTACATCTTTTAAGTTCATGTTACTCCTCCCTCAAAATAATATACGATTGGCCATCTGTTCAGAAAGCGCAATCCTACTACCTTTCACATTACAAATAATTCCGTTATCCACTTTACTGATAATAGTTACTTCTCCATCTACCACAAAACCTAATTCTGCAAGATGATTCTTTACTTTATCAGTTCCTGTAATACGTCTAATAATGACTGTATCTCCAGGATTTGCCATACTAATTGGCATATAATCCGCCTCCTTAGATGATTAGACTAAACTAATTAGTCTTTTCTAACTTCGATGTTAGTATAGCCTTACTGTTTTTATATGTCAACAAAAATGTTAGTAAAGCCTAACTTTTTCATTATTTGAATTTTTATGCTATAATGATGGAAATGAGGTGAATAAGATGAGTGAGTCAACAGAAATGTACTTAGAAACTATATTAGTTATTCAAAAGAAGAAAGGACATGTGCGTTCCATTGATATCGCCCGTGAAATGAATTTCTCTAAACCTACTATTTCACAACAGATGAAAAGATTAAAAGAGAAGGAACTCGTCAACATGGATGAAGGTGGTGCCATTACATTAACAGACGCTGGTGCTAAGATTGCGAATATGATATTTGAAAGACATACTGAATTAAGAAATATCTTAATTCATATTGGTGTTAGTGAATCAACTGCTTCACAGGATGCTTGTCGTATCGAACATTATATTTCACCAGAAACTTTTGAAGCTTTAAAAACATATTTCAAAGATAAGATTTAAATAAAAAATCACAGGTGTGTGCTGTCCTGTGATTTTTTATTTCCTCTGTTTTAAGGAACTGAGAATATGAAAGGATATGTTATGTTTAGTAAAGGGTTAGCCTTTACTAACTTAATGATACTACTCATATGAGATAAATGCAATAGAAATAGCAAAAAAAACACCTGCAAAGCAGGTGTTAACGTTTATTGAAACGTTTAGAGATTTCTACGATTGGGATAACTGAGAATGCAAGTAATGCTGCAATCGCGAAATGAGATGGATTAAGAGGCACTAAACTAAATAAATGAGAAAGAGGTGTAAAGATGATGGCTAACTGTAATATAAGACCTAAAGCTGTTGCACCCCATAAATACTTATTGTTGAATACCTGTTTATTAAATACTGAATGATGACTCTTTACGTTAAAAGCATGACATAATTCAGCGCCTGACATAGTAATAAAGGCCATAGTCATCGCATATTCATGATTACTGAAATACTGACCAATTGAATAAGATGCTAAAGTAAGTAAACCTACCATAACACCCTGCCAGATGACTTTCACCATTAAACCATTCGCAAAGAAACCTTCATCCTTTTCTCTTGGTTTTCTATCCATGATATCATCTTCAACTGGTTCTAAACCAATCGCAAAGGCTGGTAAAGCATCTGTGATTAGGTTAATCCATAATAAATGAATAGGTAATAGTGGAACACCAAATCCCCATGAAGGATTAATTAACGCAATAATAGAAGCTAAGAAGATTGCAAGTACTTCACCAATATTACTTGATAATAAGAACTGTACATCCTTCTGGATATTATCAAAAATACCACGACCCTGTTTAATAGACTGAATAATAGTCGCAAAGTTGTCATCTGTTAGGATCATAGTAGCAGCATTCTTCGCTACATCTGTACCTGTAATACCCATAGCACAGCCAATATCTGCAGTCTTTAAGGCTGGTGCATCATTAACACCATCCCCTGTCATAGCAACAATTTTATTCTTTGATTTCCATGCTTTGACGATATTTACTTTATGTTCAGGAGCCACACGTGCATAAACACTATATTTTTCTACATTCTTTTCTAATTCTTCCTGAGACATCTGAGATAATTCTTCACCAGAAATAACTTCCTGTCCCTCACTTAAAATACCTAAATCCTTCGCAATAGCAGTCGCTGTTGTCTTATGGTCACCAGTGATCATAATAGTGCGCACACCTGCATGCTTAGCAACTCTAATGGCTTCTTTTGCTTCTGGACGAGCTGGGTCAATCATACCTACAAACCCAATAAAGTCCATATCATTTTCTATTTCTTCTACTGTAATGTTAGTAGGCATTGTATCATATTTCTTTACTGCCACAGCTAAGACTCTTAAAGCGTCTTTAGCCATTTCATCATTGGCAGCCATCGCCTGATCACTATCTACATTACGACATCTACTTAAGATCACATCAGGTCCACCTTTAGTAATAGACACATAATGATCTCCATCCTTAAGAATAACACTCATCATCTTACGATCAGAATCAAAAGCTAATTCTCCTACACGTGGATACTTTTCCATGAGTGCTTTCTTTTCAAAGTTCATCTTTTTACTTGCTTCTACGAGTGCAACTTCAGTAGGATCACCAAGTACCTTACCATCATCAATAGAAGCATCAGAACATAGAGTAAATGCATTCAACATATCAATAGTTTTAGAATCTGCATCTCCTAAGTCTTTCACTTCTTCACCATCTAAGCAAGTCTTTAAGATAGTCATCTTATTTTGTGTTAATGTGCCTGTCTTATCAGAACATACAATAGAAGTACTACCTAATGTTTCTACTGCAGGTAGTTTACGAATTATGGCATGCTGTTTAACCATCTTAGTCACGCTGACAGCTAAGACAATAGTAACAGTAGCTGCAAGACCTTCAGGTACAGCTGCAACAGCTAAGGCAACAGCTGTCTCAAATGATTCTAACCAGCTAATACCGCTCAATGATTCAAGAATAAATACAATCACACAGATTACAATACAAAGTAATCCAATTGTTTTACCTATCTCATTTAATTTGACCTGTAAAGGTGTTAATTCCTTTTCACTCGCATTCAACATGCCAGCAATCTTACCTACTTCATTCTTCATACCAGTAGATGTAACTATTGCCTTACCACGACCATAAGTGACTACTGTAGAAGAGAAGACCATATTTGTCTGGTCCCCAATCACAACATCCTGACTAATAGGATCAGTTGTCTTTTCTACAGGAACAGATTCACCTGTTAAGGCAGATTCATCCACCTTTAAGTTATAAGCTTCAATTAAACGTGCATCACTAGGAATCATATCCCCTGTTTCAAGAATAATAATATCACCAGGCACTAATTCCTTAGAAGCAATAGTCTGTTTCACACCATCTCTTAATACCTTAGATTGTGGTGCAGATAATTCCTGTAATGATTCAAGACTCTTTTCTGCATGACTCTCTAATACAACGCCTAGAATCGCATTCATCATTACTACGATTACGATAATAAGAGAATCAATCCAGTCTCCTGGTTCTACAATAATAGATATCACTGCTGCAATAATTAGAATAATAATCATTGCATCCTTAAACTGATCTAGAAAACGTAAAAGAAGAGACCTTTTCTGTGGCTTTTCTAGTTCATTGGTACCATATATGCCTTGTCTCTTATTTACTTCAGAAGAAGTGAGTCCTTCTTCTATATTTGTATCTAAAGAGTTTACTACTTCTTCAATTGTTTTTTTATACATTTGTATTCCTGCCACTCAAAATGTGATTGAATATACTCACATCGAGATAATGTAAGTTCTCACGAACATTACTTACTATTTTATTGTGTATGCTTTCGATTGACCGAAATCATATCTACTCACAAGTTCATGTACACTCCATAGTCGTTAATTCCCAAAGTAGCCTTCGGCACATACCTACGTTTGCGTTCATTTATGCAACTTCGTAGATCGTAGCATCTTTCAAATTAAGTGCAGCATTGAAATCTCTGTCTTCGATATAGCCACAATCACATTCAAAAATTCTATCTGAAAGCTTTAAATCTTTCTTGATGCTTTTACAGCAATGACATGTCTTAGATGATGGGAACCATCTATCTACAACTCAAAGTTCAATTCCATTCTCTTTGCATTTAGCTTCAAGCTTTGTTTAAATTCATAAAACTTCTGCAAAATAACTGCCTTTGAAAGATGTCTGTTCTTCATCATTCCTGATACGTTTAGACCTTCAATCGTTATATAAGATGGCTTGGTTTTCACTATCTCTGCGATTATCTTATTGATGTAATCAGTACGAATATTGTCGATTTTATGATGAAGCTTCTGTATCTTAAGCCTTTGTTTCTGTATATTTCTTTTTTGAGTGGACTCTCCTTTCTTTAGATTTTCATACTTTCGAGAAAGACTTCTCTGTTCTCGAATAAGCTTTTTTTCAAGTTTCTTTAATTTTGCAGATTTATTGATGTTCTTATAAGTCTTTCCATTAGAGACAATCGCAAAGTCCTTTAATCCAAGGTCAATGCCAATTCCTTCACTGGAATGACTTGCTATCCTTTTATTCTTGATTTCTATAAGAACTGAAACATAGTATCTGTCAGCTTTTATTGAGACATGACCGCTCTTAATTACGTATCCATCTTTTGTTGTGGGAATATGCCCTTTCTCTTTGATGCGGACCCAGCCAAGTGACAGAATCTTGATTCTGTGTCTTTCGCAAAGGCAATCTTTTGGATTATTCCTCACAAAATACATCTTCACATCAGATCTGCCTTTCTTCTTGAATTTTAGAAAGGCGCTCTTGTGATTAAAGAAGTTTTCAAATGCGGTCTGTCCGTTATCTACTGCCTGTGTTACCGATTTTGAATAAGCTTCCTTGATCCAGGAATATTCTGGATAACTAGGAAGATACTCATTGTTGAGCCATACTCTAAACTGGCTGCTGCTCATAAACTTTTTGCCTCTTTCATGAAGCTCCTTATTATGAGCAAGATGGAGGCTATAGATAAATCTGCAAGTACCTATTGTTTTACGAATCTTGACTTTCTGCTCCTCTGTTGGATTTATTTCCGTCTTGAAGCTCTTCAGCAATGTCCTCATCCCTTTCTATCTTTTTTAATACTTCAGCCTGGATGAGAACAAATGGAGTATTGAAACAATATCCCACATGAGTCCTCCATCTGATTTCTAATCTAATTATAGAACAGATGGAAAATTCATGTATTCAGTTCTGCTTCATGAACGCTTATTAATCGACGTTTATAAAATTTAATTTTCACTAAGCTGTGGTCTGTGGGTATTCAAATTATAGTTTTGATTTTTTCCATTACTTTATCTAATAAATCGTTACACGCTTTCCATAATCTTCAATACATTGGTCTACAATAATTCTTTTGCATCACAAGACTATCTTAAAAATGTAACTTGATTTAGTAAATGCTGATTATAAGTATAATAATGCCTATTAGTTTAGGTTCGGTTTGCCTTTAAAGTTCCTTTTCTATCTCAACGTTATAATATCTTAACAGATACGCCTAAAAGTCAATAAAATCTGTTGGTTTACGATTTGTGATATTTAATGTGTTCATTTTAACGCTCTTCTTTGAGCAGATTTGTACACATTTAATCACAACAGTCAATATCTTTAGTTGCTTATATTTTCCTCCTTTAATAAAAACAATCGTTTTATTAAAGGTCTCGCTGATCATAAATGACCAAAACAATCCGGTTATGTAAAACATAACGTGTTGACGAACGGTTCTGTAAGAGCTACTCCCCTTTAATTAATTTCATTCTACCAAATTCATATCGCTTGTCAATCAAAGAAAGTTATTCTTATAATACCTCTGATTTTAATGTGATAATGTATCAACTTGCCGTGTTAAACTATAGCCTCCGAGGGAGGTTATTATGAGAAAGGTTGAATTGAGAATGAATGAGCAGAATAAGTACGAAATAATCAAGAAGCTTATAGAAACAAACGGAAATAAGAAGAGAGCAGCTACTAGACTTGGCTGTACTGTAAGAACTATCAATAGACTTATCATTAAATATAAGGAGCAGGGAAAGAAGGGTTTCGTGCATGGCAACCGTAGAAGACTGCCTGCTTCTGCAGTTCCTTTGGACATAAAGAATAAGATCATCTCTCTTTATATCAATGATTTCTCTGATGCAAACTTCACTCACTTCTGTGAAATTGTAGAAAGTGACTTCGGTATAAGGATAAGTGATACTACTCTCAACAACTGGATGAGAGCTGAAGATGTACTTTCTCCAAAGGCCAGAAGAAAAACAAAGAAAGCATTGAAGAAAAAACTTAAGGACAGAATGAATGACACCGCTTCAGAAAAGGTGAAGAATGAGATAAAGGAAGCAATCAATATACTTGATGAACAGGATGCACATCCTAGACGTCCTAGATCGAAGTATGCGGGTGAGATGATACAGATGGATGCATCATCATTCCACTGGATTGAAGGAGAAGTGTGGCATCTGCATGTTGCGATTGATGATGCAGACGGAAAGGTTGTAGGAGCCTACTTTGACCGTCAGGAGACACTTAAAGGGTATTATGAGGTTCTTTATCAGATTCTTATTAATCATGGCATTCCTGCAATGTTTTATACGGACAGACGCACTGTATTTGAATATAAAAGAAAAGACAAGCCTTCAGATGCTGAGGATACATTCACTCAGTTCTCTTATGCCTGTCATAATCTGGGAATTGAAATAAAAACTACGAGCGTACCCCAAGCAAAAGGCAGAGTCGAAAGACTCAACCAGACACTCCAGTCACGATTACCAGTCGAACTAAGGCACGCTCATATTACCAACATAGAGGACGCTAATGTATTTTTAAACTCCTACATAAAAAAATACAATAATCAGTTCACTCTACGCCTTAATAGTATCAAATCGGTATATGAGAAGCAACCATCTATGGAGAAAATCAATCATACTCTTGCAATACTTTCAACTAGAACCATTGATAGTGGCCACTGCATTAGATTCCAGAGTAAATTCTATTTTCCTGTGACCGAAAATGGAGACAGAATATTTTTTGCAGGAAAGACTAGCTGCATGGTCATAGAGACATTTGATGGACAGCTTCTGGCAAATATCACTGATAATCTTTATCTGATGGAAGAAGTAGCTGAACATGAACTAGTATCAAAGGAATTTGATGCTCCTAAGGAGGCACCTAAGAAAGAAAAGGAAAAGTATATTCCTCCAATGGATCATCCATGGAGAAAAGCCAGCTTTGCGAATTATGCTGCAAAACAAAAGCAACGTTATGGTGCTACTGTTTGATTATTTTTGAGACATTATCAGTTTCGATTGACATCAAAGAAAGTTATTCTTATAATACCTTGAGGTGAAGATTATGAAAGAAGAAGAACTGAAACTATTAGAAAATGAATTCTGTTTAGGATGTGCAAGAAGCTGTGATCTACTTCATCCAAACTGCGAAAGAGGATTAGTGAAGATGCAGGAAATATTAGAGGAATATAAAAAGAGAGATGACTAGTCTCTCTTTAAAAGGCAGCTAATAAGCCATATGATAATGAACCAACAATAAGTGTTGCAAGTAAGATACCTAAGAAGATAGCTGTAATAGCCTTCTTGAAGTCCATATCAAGTAATGCAGCCACTAAAGAACCTGTCCATGCACCAGTACCTGGTAATGGGATTCCTACAAATAATAAGAGTCCTAAGAATTCGCCATTACTCATATTCTTACTCTTATTCATAGCACGGTTTTCTAGTTTTTCAATTAATGGTCTAGAGAAGTTAAACTTCTTAAGCCATTTAAATATACGTTTAATAAATAATAAAATAAATGGAATTGGTAAGATATTTCCTAGAATACATAGAGGAACTGCATAACGAATATCTACTTTTAGTAATGCCGATGCAATTAATCCTCCACGACATTCAAGAATAGGAACTAAAGATACAATAAATACTGCAAGCTTAGATGAAATGTATTTACCTAATGTTCCTGCAAACCATAATGCGATTGATTCCATATTTATCCTCCTTGATTAACATGATTAATCATACATAAAGGATTTTATAAAGTCAATTTCTTCTTCCATATATCAACTAAATCACATAATCGATAACGGGCATTGGCAGGAGAAGAGGAAGGTAAGAGTATCGCTTTGATTCCTGTTTCTTTTTCCTGATATTTCTTATAAAGTTTTAATGATGTGCCTCCATTACAATATATCCTCTTGATATTTGTACCTTGTATTAATGTCTTAATATCGTTGGGTACAACATCCTTAATAGAGGCATCACTGCTTCCTATAATCGTACATGAGTGGATAATATCCCATATCGCAATATGATGTTCCAGTAACATCTTTTTCTTATCTTCTATTGTTTCATAGTCTGTTTGTGTGATAGTACCAATAATCTTCCAGAATCTATTTTGAGGATGTCCATAATAGAAAGAAATTTCCCTTGATTTAACTGAAGGGAAACTCCCTAGTATCAATACTTCACATTGTTCATCTATGATTGGTTCTAATGGATGTTCAATCATACTTTTCTCTTTCCATTCACAAATCCTGTACATGAGCTCAAAAATGAACGTGGTAAGAGTCTTGCTACAAGATTTAATAAGTGTCCTGATAAACCAGTAAACTGAACTAAACGATTATCAAACAATCCTTGAATGCCTATTTCAGCCACTGCTTCTGCAGACTGTGGTTTAAATAATTTAAACATCGGAGACTGGCCTAAGTTAGCTACATCCATAAATCCTGTTTTAGTAGGACCAGGACATAAACATGATACTTCTACATTATAATCCTTTAACTCATACGCAATGGATTCACTAAAAGACAATACAAAAGCTTTCGTTGCATAATAGGTAGACATATAAGGTCCTGCACAAAGTCCTGCAATAGAAGCCACATTCAATATACGGCCTTTCTTTCTCAATTTCATTGACTGACCAAATACATAAGTCATCTGCATTAAAGCCATTATATTCAATAAAACCATCTTCTTCTGTTTTTCCCACGATGAATCATGGAATGCACCATGATCTCCAAAACCTGCATTATTTACTAGAATATCAATACTTATATCATCAAGAACTAAGTTATTATATAAATCTACAGCAGCATCTTCTCCTGTAAGATCCATCGCAACCACTTTAACATTTACATCATATTCTGATAATTCTGCTTTTACTGCTTCTAGTTTTTCTCTATGACGTGCAACAAGTACAAGATCATAACCTTTTCTCGCAAACACACGTGCACAAGCTTTCCCTATTCCATTAGAAGCACCTGTAATCAATACTGTTTGTGACATCTATTTCACCCCTTTCTACCATCATACTTTATCTTGACAGATTGTCAAATAAACTGTCTTTACTTATACTCTCCATACCTAACATGACCTCATCAATAAAATCATCAATATATATCAAGTGTGGCATATCATTCATTTTAAAGATCTTTAATAATTCTTCTTCTACATAATGTTGATCAATACCTTGAGCACATATCATAATGGCTTCAGGATTCAACATACCAATAATATTCTGTAGTTCTATGACGAGTAATTGGCTTCTGCCTTTCATAGAACGTCTATTCTTATTTTCTATCAAAGGCATATAACGAATCTGTCCAGCAATAGAACTCTTTCCTTCTACAAGATGACCATGTACCACTATTCCTAAACGTGAATTGATTTTTGAATCTAATAAGACTATAGAATCATACTGTATATGCTTAATATAAGCGCCTATAACTCCCATATACACATCATTCTTTACAAATACTCGTTGTTTATAACGATGCTTTATATCTATATCACAATCAGGTAAAGAGAGGCATATTGTATGCACCTGTTCATTCAACATCTCATCTATAAAAGAACACAATACATCACAATCTAACTTAGGTATATCCCTTCTCTTTTCTTCCATCATCTCACTATAAAGATTATAAAGACGTCCTATAATTGTTATTGTCTTATCATGCTTATATGCATAAATACATAAAGTCTGTGAAAAATCTCCATTCACCTTATAAGACATACTTGGTCTTCCACCTGTTGATTCTCTATAGCCTGCCTTAATCACTCGATTACTTTTCAACATTTCTTCTAAAAGACTATCAATCGTAGACAAAGATAAACCTGTATAGAATACTAATTCATTCTTAGTACAACCACCTTGTTTCACTAATGATTGAATAATCTTCATCACATTCTTTTTTCTAACACCCCTTATTTCATTCATATCCTACCCTCCGGCAAGCGCTTACTATATAAATAAAAATAGAAAGAGAATCCTTAACGATTCTCTTGAATTCTAATCTTTCTTTTAATAAAAGAAATTAATGTAATAAACCCAAATACAAAAGCCATAAATACAGCTAAAGCCATCACATAAGAGAACGATGACTTCTCTTCTTTTTGAACCTTCTTCTTTTTCTTTGTCTTTTTTACAGGTTGTTTCTGTTCTGGTGTTTGTGTATTGTCTTCATTTTTCTTTACTTCTACACGAATAGATACCTTATGTGTAGAATGAGACAGTTTCCCATAAACTGTATATTTACCTGGTTCATTAAAAACTTGATTATCCCAGATGATTTTTACTTTCTTACTTGTTTTATTGGAATATCTAACTGTCGCATATTGTGGTAATTCTGCTTCTACACCCGCTGTAGTAGAAACAACTGCAGGAACACTCACACTTGTAACAGATGCATCCTTCACATGAACCGTCTGTATAATTGTACTGTTATACACATAGCCCTTTAATGAAAAAGTATGCACATACTTCAATGCATTTCCATCATAGTTATCCCATTTAATCACTTCATTTGTATGATCTCCATTAGACCAAGTCACAGAAGCTGTTGCAGGCAAAGAAAGTGCACTTCCTATAATCACTGTCTTATTAGACAATTCATCGATATGCGTTATTTTAGCTGCTTCTACATTCACTATACAATTTGTAGTAAGCTGCAAGTCTGAAATAGAACCTGTGACAGTAAATTGACTTGCATTTCTTGTCTTATATAAGCTTTCATCATATGTATTCCAGTCGATATTATAATCCTTCTCACTCCCATCATAGAAAGTAATCCTTGCCTTGAGTGGAAGTGATGGTGCTGTTCCAGAAGCCGTTGTTACTTCACCATCATAACTTACATTGACTACATGATTATCTGCATAAACTGGGCTTATAAAAAACAAAGATATCAATAAAACTATGAGTATCTTTCGCATTCATTTCACCTCTTGTCTCTATCTTATGCATAATTCAAATAATAGTAAAGATGAATACTACGAATTAACCTAATGCCACATCTAGAACCATCATCAAAGTAAAACCTACTGAGAAAAACAAGACACCTAGGTGTGAATGTTCTCCCTGACTCATCTCAGGGATTAATTCTTCTACTACCACATACATCATCGCACCTGCTGCAAAACTAAGTAGATAAGGCATCACCGAAATAATATAACGCGCAAGTAAGATTGTAATAAGACCTCCGATAGGTTCTACAATACCCGATAATGTGCCATACATAAATGACTTCAATCGAGACACACCTGTACTTCTTAAAGGCATGGATACAATAGCACCTTCAGGAAAATTCTGTATTGCGATACCTAGTGATAATGCGAGTGCCCCCATGGCCGTAATTGTAGGATTTCCTGATAAGTAAGAGGCATAAACAATACCGACTGCCATTCCTTCAGGAATGTTGTGAATCGTTACTGCAAATACAAGCTTGATTGTTTGAGATAAGTGACTACGTGGTCCTTCCTGACTATGGTCTAAATGCATATGAGGAATCAAATGATCAAGTAGTAGTAAGAATAGAATACCAAACCAAAATCCAATAAGGGTAGGAATAAAGGTAGATGCCTGCTCAAGTGAAGGAATAATTAAACTCCAAATAGAGGCAGCAACCATTACACCTGCTGCAAATCCAGTAAGTGCTTTTTGTATATTCATACCTAATTCTTTTTTCATAAAGAACACACAAGCTGCACCTAATGTTGTTCCAATAAAGGGTATAATTAAAACCATATAAAATACCTCCTATACTTCATACTACATAAATTAGTTAGTAAACACAACTATATGATAAAGAAAAAAGATAAGCATGGGGAACACTTATCTTCTTTCTCTATACTTACATTTGTACTTTGTAGTCTAACGAAGGGAAGGGATTGCTTGACTACGATATATATAATACTTAATGATTGTGTTAAGATTATAATTCGATTATGTCAAATTATGTGAATCCTTTTTCCCAAATAAGTACATATCTTCTATAGGAATAATATTCCTCATATATTGTGTCATATCAATTTCTTTGAGAATAACATCTCCTACGACAGATACATTATAGTTGTATTCATGTCCATCTTCATCAATTAACTGAATACGCCACCAGTCACGATTTGTAGATGATGGATGATTAGATGTTTCAAGAAAGAATTCTCTTAATAGTTCTAAGAGTGTTTCTGCTTTTTCCTGACCTATATTCACTCTTTTACGTCTAATGATTCTTCTAGAGTTAAATCCATCTCCATAATCATATCCAGTAAACCAGATGTGTCCATCACGCATGATTGTTAAACGCTGACTGACTTCTACGCAAGCATCAGGTTTTACTCCACGTCCTTTCGCATCTGAATAAAGTATGATTTTAGATAATTTCATGACGAACACCTCCTTCAATACTTTTATTATAATTAATCACAATAAATGTATCAAACATTACAACTATTTTGAGAAAAATAATTATATAAAGAGTAATCCAATAGTATGTACGATAAAGGCACAAATCCAGGCAATAACACACTGGAAGATGACTATCTTCACAGCCCATGTAGCGCCTAGTTCTCTTCTAATAGAAGCGATAGCTGCCACGCAAGGTGTATATAATAAACAGAATATTAAGAGTGATAATGCACCTAGAGGTGTAAGTATTGTCATTAAAGATTCTGTTCCTTTAAATAATACTGAGAGTGTAGAAACAACACTTTCTTTTGCCATAAATCCTGCAATAAGTGATGTAGAAATTCTCCAATCACCAAAACCTAAAGGTTTGAAGATTGGCGCAATAAATCCTGCCACCATTGCAAGAATACTATCCTGTGAATTAGAGACTAAATCTAATCTTAAGTTAAAGCTCTGTAAGAACCAAATGACAATAGAAGCAATAAAGATAATACCAAACGCTCTTTGTAAGAAATCCTTGGCTTTTTCCCATAATAACTGGAAAGTAGTTTTTGCGCTAGGCATACGATAGTTAGGGAGTTCCATCACAAACGGAACAGCCTCACCTTTGAATAAAAAACGCTTAGAAATGAGGGCTGTAATAATACCCATCACAATACCAAAGATATATAATCCAACCATAACCAATCCAGCTTGTTTTGGGAAAAATGCAGCTGAAAAGAATGCATAGATTGGAAGCTTTGCAGTACAGCTCATAAATGGTGTCAACATGATTGTCATCTTACGGTCACGTTCTGAAGGGAGTGTACGGCTGGCCATAACACTTGGTACAGAACATCCAAATCCAATCAACATTGGCACAATACTTCTTCCTGATAAACCGATCTTTCTGAGTAGTTTATCACTTACAAAAGCGACACGAGCCATATATCCTGTATCTTCTAATAATGATAAGAAGAAGAATAAAATAACAATAATAGGTAAGAAACTAATAATAGAACCAACACCCTGGAATACACCATCAATGACTAATGAATGAAGGACTGGGTTAATATCCCAAGTAGTGAGTCCTTTATCTACAACTTGAGTCAAAGCATCAACACCTATTTCTATAAGTGACTGTCCCCAGGCACCAAATACATTAAATGTTAAAAAGAATACTAGTCCCATAATAATGATGAAAGCTGGAACACCTGTATACTTACCTGTTAAGACTTCATCAATCTTACGACTTCTTTCTCTTTCTTTACTTTCATGTGGTTTAACCACTGTTTCTTTAACTAATTTATTAATAAAGGTAAAACGCATATCCGCAATAGCGGCAGTACGGTCTAATCCTCTTTCTTCTTCCATCTGTGAAATGATATGTTCAATCATTTCTTTTTCATTTGTATCAAGGTCTAAGGCTGCTTCTACTCTTGCATCACCTTCTACTAATTTATTAGCTGCAAAACGTAATGGAATACCAGCTCTCTTTGCATGGTCTTCAATTAAATGCATGATGGCATGTAAGCATCTATGCACTGCTCCACCTTCATCATTTTCATCACAAAAGTCCTGTCTTAAAGGTGCTTCTTGATATTTCGCTACATGGATAGCATGATTCACTAATTCATCAATACCTTCATTCTTAGCAGCTGAAATAGGAACAACTGGGATACCCAATAATTCTTCCATCTTATTTAGATGAACATAACCACCATTACCTCTTACTTCATCCATCATATTCAGTGCTAGAACCATTGGTACATCAAGTTCCATTAACTGCATAGTGAGATATAGGTTTCTTTCTATATTTGTTGCATCTACGATGTTGATGATTCCTTTAGGTTTTTCATCTAAGATATACTGTCTAGATACTAATTCTTCACTTGTATAAGGAGATAAAGAATAAATACCTGGTAAATCAGTTACAAGTGTTTCTGGATGTCCTTTAATAGACCCGCTCTTTCTATCAACAGTCACACCAGGGAAGTTCCCTACATGTTGATTAGAACCTGTTAATTGATTAAATAATGTAGTTTTACCACAGTTCTGGTTACCTGCTAACGCAAAGGTAATCTGTGTTCCTTCTGATAAAGGGTTTTCAGTCTCTTTATCATGATATTTACCACCTTCACCGAGTCCTGGGTGAATATGGTGTTGAATAGGTGGAATAGGTGTATGATCTTCTACACCTTTAGTTGTCATACCTATTCCAATCTTTTTTGCATCATCTAAACGTAATGTTAGCTCATAGCCATGAATACGTAATTCCATTGGATCACCCATAGGGGCGAATTTTTCCAATGTTACAACAGAACCTGGTATTAAACCCATATCTAGGAAATGTTGTCTTAATGACCCAGAGCCCCCTACATAAGTCACTGTAGCACTTTCCCCAATCTTTAACTCATCTAGAGTCATAAAAACCCCTCCTTTATATTCTCTCAACAAGTATAGCACAAAAAAGCTTCCTTAAGTGGAAGCCTATAAGTATTTTGTAGGTATAATCTTTGTAAGATAGATATTGTTTTCTGAGAGATAGAACTTGTATCCATCTTCATACATCTGTTTAGTATCAATAGTAAAGACATATGGTTTCCCGTGTCTTGAACCAACCGTCATTGCGGTTTCTATATCTTGAGATAAGTGAACATATATACGTGTCTGCCTTAATATACCTTCTTCTAGAATAGAAGGTACAAAACAAGTCGCTGTACCATGATAAAGAATATCAGGTGGTTGTACTTCTTTTAAATCTACATTCACAGGAATAGAATGTCCTTGATTCGCACGTATTCTTGTATGATCACCATTATATGAATAACGCTGTTTTTCATCTTCTCTCACAATCATATCTAAGTCTTCTATTGTGATATTTAACGCTTCTAATATCTTTTGCACATCACCATAAGCATGTTCATCAAGTTTAATACCTATACTTTCTGGATGATGTCTCAAAATATAACTTAAACGTCTGCTTTTTCGCTCCATAATGATTTCTCCAATACTTTTCCAAGAGCTTCAAATAACTCCTGTTCCTTGTCTCCAAAACGACCTAAACTATTAGAATCAACATCCAATACCGCAATCACTTTACCTTCTTCATCATGTAAAGGGACTACAATTTCAGACTTCGCTTCTGCATCACAGGCAATATAGCCAGGGAATGTAGTCACATCTTCAATAAGAATTGTCTGATCTCCCTGCACACATACACCGCAGGCTCCTTTACCTACTTTAATATGTGTACATGCTACTTTACCCTGGAAAGGACCTAAGACAAGTTCCCCTGCTCTCATCATATAAAATCCTACCCAGCTTAAATCATCAATCGCATCCATGAGTAACGCACTTGCATTAGACAAGTTAGTCACAAACCATTCGTTTGGTGAAATAAGCTCTTCTAATTGTTTTATTAATAACTCCATTATTATTCCCCCTCTGTATATTCCTCATAAGATGCAATCGCATTGATTGGTTTTCTCTTATCATGCATTGGTCCAGGTACACAATCCTCTCTTGGATAACCAATAGGTAAGATCATCACTGGTACATAATTTTCAGGAATATTAAACTGTTTGATTAACTCCTTATAATCAAAAGAACCTACATAAGTAGACCCTAATCCTAAATCAAAGAGTTTAAGCATCATATATGTAGCAACAATAGACACATCTACTTCACCACATTCTCTATTATACATATCTTTCCATGATACAGTCTTGTCATAACACAAGATCATCGCAAGAGGCGCATGGAAATGATATCTAGTACATTCCTTTAGTTTTGCAAGATTATCTGGATCTTCTATTACAAGAATTCTTTGTGGCTGATAGTTTACAGCTGTAGGTGCTATTCTTGCAGCTTCTAATATTTTATCTATTTTTTCTTTTTCTACCTTCTGATTAGAAAACTTTCTAACAGAATATCTTTCCTTTAATAACTGATCAAATTCCATAAAGATTGACCTCCTTATAGAACTATTATATAAGAAATACTCTTCTAGATAAATAAAAAGCGGTCAATTGACCGCCTCAATTCATTATTCTGCAGGTTTTACAGATACTCCGAATTTCTTTTCAATCCATTTCTTAGTGCTATCGCTCTTTAAGATTTCAACTAATTTCTTAACTGCTTTATTGTCTTTATTTGATTCTTTTACAGCGATGATGTTCTGGTAAGTCTTTGCTGCTTCAGAATTTGAATCTTCAGAAGTGATGATCTTATCAGTTACTTTTGCATCTAATGCATAGTTACCATTAATAATACCGAAATCAACATCAGGTAATTTAGAAGCTACCTGTGCAGCATCTACTTCTACTAATTCTACTTTTTTGTTGTAAGATAATACATCCTTCTTAGTTGCAGTTACACCTGCATCTTTCTTTAATGTAAGAACACCATTATCTGCAAGTAATAATAAAGCTCTTGCTTCATTTGTTGCATCATTAGGAATTGCAATCTTAGAACCATCTTTAATATCAGATACTGCTTTATATTTTGTTGAATATAATCCTAAAGGTTCAAAGTGGATAGCACCAACTGATACTAGATATCCATCATCACCCTTCTTATAACCTTTGTCTTTGTTGTAAGAAGTTAAGTATGGCTGATGCTGGAAGAAGTTTGCATCTAATGAATCATCTGAAGTAGATGGGTTGATGTTAGGATAATCTGAGAATTCCTTAATTTTTAATTTATATCCTGCTTTTTCAAATTCTGGCTGGACATGCTTTAAGATAATAGCATGAGGTGAAGTTGTTGCACCAACTGTAATAGTTTTAGAATCTGACTTACTTCCACATCCTGCTAATGAGAAAGCTAAAAGACCTGCTGTAAATACCTTTAAAATGTTTTTGTTCATAATATTCTCCTCCAATATTTTAGTGTGTTGTTTTTTCTACGAGTTTGTCACCAATTGCCTGAACAATTGAAATTAAAATAAGAATTAAGATAATAACGACGAATGTGATATCTCCCATTGATCTCTGTAGACCATATCTGATTGCCATATCACCAAGTCCGCCTGCGCCAACAGAACCAACAATCGCGATCTGTCCAACTAACGCAATAAATGAAATTGTAAGACCTCTGATCATCCCTGGAATGTTTTCTCTTAAATAAACATCAAAGATAATTTCTTTTGTACTGAGTCCCATCGCAATACTTGCTTCAATGATTCCTGGATCAATTTCCATAATAGCTGATTCCATCTGTCTTGCGACAAATGGTGCTGTTCCTATAACTAGAGGAACAAGTGCACCTTCGATACCAATAGTTGTACCAAATAAGGCACGAGAGAGTACTGCAACAGTAGGAATCAAGATAATGAATGGGATAGATCTAAATAAGTTAATAATCTTATCTAAGATCCAGAAAACGGGTTGATTTTCTTTTAAACCATCTTTTCTAGTTACTACTACAATAACCGCTAAGAAGATTCCAATAACCACTGAGATTAAACCACTGATTACCAACATTAATAATGTATCAATAATAGCTTGTGGGAAATCTGAAGCAAACTCTATAACGTTTGGAAATAGCTTAGTTACCACGTTTAATCACCTCCACTTTAACTCCCTGTTGTTTTGTGAATTCTAATGCTTTCTTGATATCTGCATCAACACCTGTAAAGATTGTAATAAGTGTACCAATTGGCTGTCCCTGGATAATTTCTACATTCCCAAAGATAATAGAACAATCAACACCGTAATCTCTTGATAATACTGAAATTAATGCGATATCTGTATTAGAACTCTGATACTGTAATTTTACCATCTGCTGGTTTTCATTTAACTGTGTAATACGATGATTGTCTTTGATCAATTCATCAATCTTATTAAGATTATTTGTAGTAGCGATAAAGTTCTTAGTAATCTGATGCTGTGGATTAGAGAAGATATCAACAATACTGCCCTGTTCTACCACACGGCCATCTTCCATGACTGCTACCTTATCACATACTTCCTTGACTACAGCCATTTCATGAGTAATTAAAACAACTGTTAAGCCAAGTTCTTTATTTACTTTCTTAATAAGCTGAAGAATACTTTGTGTTGTCTGAGGGTCTAAAGCACTTGTGGCTTCATCACATAGAAGTACTTTAGGATTGTTGGCAAGCGCTCTTGCGATTGCGACTCTTTGTTTCTGTCCTCCAGATAACTGACTTGGATAAGAATCTTTTCTTTCTACCAAATCGATAAGTTCGAGTAATTCTAAGACTCTCTTTTGAATCTTATCTTTACTCCAGCCTAGATGTTTTAATGGAAAAGCGATATTGTCGTAAATAGTACGACTGTTGTAAAGATTAAAGTGCTGGAAGATCATTCCAATCTTTTCTCTTTCTTTTCTTAAATCTGCATCGGATAGTTTTAATAAATCTTTATCCCCAAATACAACAGCACCACTATCAGGTTTTTCTAATAAGTTGATACATCTTACTAATGTAGATTTACCAGCCCCTGAGAAACCAATAATACCGTAGATTTCACCTTCTTCAATATTCAGACTGACATCCTTGACAGCATGGACATCGCCATCTTTAGTCTTAAAAGTCTTTGTAACATGTTCTAAGTGGATCATGTTTTCACTCCTTCCCTTAAATAAAAAACGTTCTCATCCATATAATAGGACGAGAACGTATCGTTTCGTGTTACCACCTAAATTCATTATTAAGTCACCTTAATAACCTCTTCGAGTACATGCATACTCTATCGCTGTAACGGGCGCTCCCGTCATGACTTACATTTCAGCCATGCAACTCCAAGACCATCTTCCTATAACTTCCCTTCATTCCTTCTCAGCTAACGGAACTCTCTGTATAAGTTTCATTACAGTACTCTTCTTTTCACTGTCTTTTCTTGATGTGTTATCATCTTAGCACCACAAATTTAGTGCGTCAACACAAAACACGATAATATCTACTATTTTAGTAGGATTATAGTTTTATAAAATAGGGTAGCATAGTTTTAAACTATATCAATGTGCAAAAAAAAGGATCTGTATTTCTACAGACCCTTATCTATAGCATCATGAATAATATCACCATGATCAAAAGCAAGATCATTCATACCTATATTGATATCACCACATCTTAAATGTGTTTCATCGACAATAGTGAACCATTTTGCTTCTTTAGCATCATCACCAGCTTCTGGATGAATACTCTTCTTATCTACATCTGCATAAAATGCGGTAGATACAACCCATCCACGAGGATCTCTTCCCGGCTGACTATAAACACCTACAAGCTTCATAGACACATCTTCTATACCTGTCTCTTCTTTAAGTTCTCTTGAAGCCGTCTTTTCAATCGGTTCATTCTTATTAGCGAAGCCTCCAGGCAGTGCCCATTTACCTATATAAGGATGTCCACCACGTTTAACCAATAGAATCTCTGTCACATCAGAATGAGCAAAGATACAAATATCAGCTGTCAGAGAAGGTTTAGGATATTTATCAGGATTATAGCTTTTTAAAAATTCTTCTTCTGTAAGACCGTTCTTATCTCTACACATTAGAAATCAACTTCTGTATCGTAGTAGCAAGCCTTTAATAAGTTTTCCATTTCTTCCTGAGTTGGAATACGTGGGTTAGAACCTGTACATGCATCAGCAATAGCGTTCTTAGCGATTTCTGGTAATCTTTCTAAGAATACATCTTCAGGTACAAATCCAACTTCAGCTGGTAAACCATCAGCACCATAGTGGTTGATACTATGTGGGATATTTAATGCATCATTCATACCTCTTAAGTATTTAATTAATAATGCAACCTTTTCATCATCATTTTCTCCACCTAAGTGCATGTAATCAGCAATTACACCATAACGTTTCTTAGCTGTTTCATCTTTAGCATTATAAGCAATAACCTTTGGTAAGTACATAGCATTAGCTGCACCATGGATAATATGTCCACCCTGGTCTACGAAAGCAGCACCAGTCTTATGAGCCATTGAATGTACGATACCTAATAATGCGTTAGAGAATGCCATACCTGCTAAGCACTGTGCATCATGCATATCGTCTCTGCAGCTCATATCACCATTATATGATTTAACTAAGTTAGCCTGGATCATTTCAATTGCATGAATAGCAAGTGGATCAGTGTAGTTACAGTTTGCAGTAGATACATATGCTTCAATTGCATGAGTCATAGCATCCATACCTGTATGAGCAACTAATTTAACTGGCATAGTTTCAGCTAAGTCAGGATCTACGATAGCAACATCTGGAGTGATTTCAAAGTCAGCGATTGGATATTTAATACCTTTATCATAATCAGTAATGATTGAGAAAGCTGTAACTTCAGTTGCAGTACCACTTGTAGATGGGATTGCACAGAAATGCGCTTTCTTTCTTAACTTTGGAATACCAAATACTTTACACATTTCTTCGAATGTGATTTCTGGATATTCATACTTAATCCACATAGCTTTTGCAGCATCGATAGGTGAACCTCCACCCATAGCTACAATCCAGTCAGGCTTGAATTCTTCCATAACTGCAGCACCTTTCATAACTGTAGTTACTGATGGATCTGGTTCGATACCTTCATATAATTTAACTTCCATGCCAGCTTCTTCAAGATATTTAACAGCTCTATCTAGGAAGCCATTTCTCTTCATGCTTCCGCCACCTACACAGACAATAGCTTTCTTACCTTCTAAGTTCTTAAGGTTTTCTAAGGCACCTTTGCCATGATACAAATCTCTTGGTAATGTAAATCTCATATTATATTCCTCCTATACAATACCTTTGATGAGCTCTTTTTCATCTAGTGAAAATTTTATCATAAACGCTTACATTAGTCAATGTTACAAAGGTGCTTACAGTTTAAAAAATACAATACATATCTTCACTTTTTGCGATATTTAAGCCATTTTTTAGACTTTAAAAAAATTAAAAAAACATTTTTTTAAAAGACCCACAAACCTCATGTTAGTAAAAATCAAACTTCATAAGCACCACTCATTCTATATCGTTTAGCGACACATCCACCAAAGTTGCAATCTGGTCTCTACGACCATAAATAACTGCTGTTATCCATACTGACTTCTTGTCCTCGTCAATCAGATAATATACAAGAAAATTCTTAAATGGCATTTTGTGGATTCCATTTGTATGCCACGGTTCTTCCTCTGTAAGAGGGTAGCGTGACGGCATAGAATCCAACTTTGCAATTTCACTTTGCAGAGCGTCTGCCCATTTGCGTGCCGTTTCCGGTACAGACAGCACTTTGGAAATATACTGCACGATTGCTTCAATTTGCACAATTGCCTGTGAGGTCAGCTTCACTTCATATCGCATACTTACATACCCTTACGAATTTTTTCAAAAGCCTCATCAGCAGAAATTCCTTCTCCTGTCATTGCCTGATGATACCCTTTTTCCATCATTGCATTAAACTCTGCGTCCGTCATATTGTCCCTTGTAGGCAAGTTCGGAACTGTTAGTGAATATGGAACACCGCCTGTCATAATGATTTGTCTGTATAAAGTATCAATTAAAACTGAAACAGGTAATCCTATCTTTTCTAATACTGCCTCCGCCTGTCGCTTAATTTCAGGCTGTACACGAGCCGTTACATTTGCACTTTTTTTTGCCATAATTAGCACCATCCTTCCTATTACAAATTATGTCATATTGTATTGCTAATCGCAATACAATATGTGAATATCTAACAAGTATAAGAAATTTGTCTATACTCACAACTTAGTAACTTCTTGTATACCTGACACATGATGCATTACTTAATACTGATAGTGAGAAAGGCTTTAATGCATTAGATACAGAAATACAAGTAAAGAACGAGAAGATAAGCCCTGAAGAAAAGAACCACCAACTACACTGATCAAACATAATAATCTGCAATGTTAAAAATAGTATTACTGAGATATATCATTAAATAACTAAAAAAGAGATGCTCTTATTCCTAAATGAACAAGAGTATAGATTTAACCATATCAAGGAATACTTACAGAGATCATTTCCTGTCAGTTATGGGCAGATAGTATAATCCTGACTATTTCTGCTTCACACTTTTCTAAAAGCGTTGCCTGTTGATTATGGGTATTCAAGAAACACTTTAGTTTTCTCTTTGATTTATATACTGAGGCACACTTATATGAATGACTTCATCCGCGCATTTGATGAGTTCAGGAGCAGCATTCTCTACAGCACAGCTATAGTCTGCCTCTTCAAACATTTCGATATCATTCTTTCCATCACCAAAAACAACCACTTCATCACATTGTAGCTTCTGTTTTAAATATTTAATTGCATTGGCCTTAGAAGCATCAGGTGACATGATTTCTAACCACCAGTCATGAGAATACATTTCTTGATCAAAAACAGCATAATAGTCTTCCTTAAACAAATCATAGAGAGGCTTTAATTTATCATAATCATCAATCAATAATAAATAGAAGATATCCCCCTCATAGAGATCTTCATAAGTATTCACAGGATGATTTCTAGGATCATCTAAATGATCATCCACAAAAGCTTTTACTCCTGCACTCATCTTATCCTTAACATAAGAGAAGTAAGTCTTCTTTCCTATTTGAGAATATACAATAGGTGAGATATCATAATCCTTTACAGTATCTAATATAGAATCTCCTAAATAGTTTCCTAGGATCATATCTCCTTTAGGTGATAATATAAATGTCCCATTCTGGACAATGACTGGAAGCTTAAAGTGAATATCACCTATGACCTGTTTTGCGGTAATAAGAGAACGTGCAGTCGCATAGGTAATGTTTACATCTTCATCTATGAGCTGATTAATGAGTTTTAAGTTATCTGGTTTTATTGATTTATCAGGTTCAAGTAATGTCCCATCTAGATCTGTTACATAGAGTGTCTTCATAATTTCCTCCTATATAAAAACATCATGATACCATTTTACCATGATGTTTAAGAAAAAGTTATTTTTCAAAGTATTCTGCGACTTTTCGCAAGTTCTCAATAATTGGAAGATGCTGTGGACATGCCGCTTCACACTGCCCACATCCAATACATTCACTTGCTTTACCAAATGTATGTGTCAAACGTGTATAGTATTCTCCTTGAGGTCTCCATGATTTAGTCGCTACTTCCTGTTTATCAGCATTATAGAGTGAGAAGTATTTAGGAATCGCAATATGCATTGGACAACCTTCTGTACAATAAGAACAGCCAGTACAAGGAATTTCAATACTACTATTAATAATATCAACAGCCTTCTTAATCAGTGTCTGTTCTTCCTCATTTAAAGGCTTAAAGTCTTCCATATAACCTGTATTATCTAATAGCTGTTCCATATTACTCATACCAGATAAGACAACCTGGACATTATCTAAACTTGCCGCAAAACGAATCGCCCAAGATGGAATAGACATATCTGGATGATAAGATTTGAATGTTTCTTCTACTTCATCAGGTACATTGGCAAGAGTACCACCCTTCACTGGTTCCATTACAAATACAGGAACATGATGTCTTACTGCCGTTTCATAACATTTACGAGACTGTACGCCTTCACTTTCCCAATCTAGATAATTCAACTGAAGCTGTACAAATTCTACTTCTGGATGTTCAGATAAGACACGCTCTAATAAATCTGCATTGTCATGGAAAGAGAAACCAATATGTTTTACTAATCCTTTTTCTTTCTTATCTTTCAACCATGTGAAACAGTCTAACTCTGTATATTTCTTATAATGATCTGTTCCTACATCATGTAAGAGATAATAATCAAAGTATTCTGCACCTGTTTTTCTTAACTGTTCATTGAAGATTCTATCCCTATCTTCTTTTGTTTCAATAAAGCCTGCATGAAGCTTATCAGCTAGTGTAAAAGAATCTCTTGGATGTCTTTCTACTAAAGCTGTCTTAGTCGCTTCCTCACTCTTAAAGGCACAATACATCCAGGCTGTATCAAAATAAGTAAATCCTTTTTCTAGAAATGTATCCACCATTCTTTTAGTTTCTTCAATATCAATGCTGCCTGCATCATTTTGATCTAGTAATGGTAGACGCATTAAACCAAATCCTAATTTTTTCATATACATATCCTCCCTACATTCATTTTAACCCTAAAGTAAGGTTTAAGGGCAAGAAAAAAACTCTGTATTAAATACAGAGTTTAGTGAGTCTGACCTTCAACAGTCTTGATATCTTCCTGGTTTTCACCAATAGCTTTAACAGCTGCTTCAATACCAGTCACAATCTGTTCAAGACTTAATGATGGAGCAATTGGCTTACGGTTAATAACCTGGCTAGTGATGAATGGAACATGCATGAATCCACCACGAACATCTGGATATTTATTTGCAAGTGTATAAAGTACACCATACATCAAATGGTTACATACATAAGTACCAGCAGTATTAGAAACACTTGCAGGAACACCAGCTTTACGAATTTCTTCAGCCATTGCCTTAATTGGTAATGTAGCGAAATAAGCAGTTTCTCCATCTTCGAATACTGGACCATCTAAAGGCTGATTTCCTTCATTATCAGGAATACGTGCATCATTGATATTGATTGCAACACGTTCTGGGGTTAAATCAAAACGTCCCCCAGCCTGTCCAATACATAATACAGCATCTGGTTTTTCTTTTTCGATTGCAGCAGCTACTGTATCGATAGATTTGTAGAATACTGTAGGAACCATAAGTTTTACAACTTCTACATCTCCTACCTGATCAGAAACTCTTTTAACAGCTTCCCAGGCAGGATTGATTGGTTCGCCACCAAATGGGTCGAAACCAGTTAATAATAATTTCATTTAAAAGCCTCCTTAGAATGCTAAGACATACATTAAGATGATATGAATTACTAACATAATTAATGCAACTGGAACCTGAGTCATAATAATTCTGTATTTATTCTTAGTTTCCAGCAATGCAGCAGGCATGATATTGAAGTTTGCAGCCATAGGAGTCATTAATGTACCACAGTAACCTGCAGTTAAACCTAAAGCACCAACAACAAGAGCATTTGCACCCTGTGCAATTAAGAATGGATAACCGATACCTACTGTAATAACAGCGAAAGCAGCGAAACCATTACCCATGATCATTGTAAATAATGCCATACCTACACAATAGAAGATAACTGCAATTAAATGATTTCCTTCAGGGATAAGTGCACCTACGCCAGCAGCGATAACAGCACCTACACCAGCTGCAGTAAATAATGAACCTAATGCAGATAATACCTGAGGTAAGATACCTGTAGAACCAACATTATCATTTAATCTAACACCATCTTTGAGAGGTGTAGATAGTTTTGGTTTAAAGATAATATATGCAACGATTAATGCAGCAGCAGCACTAATACCAATCGCATTGTTTGCACCAAGATTTGGTAAGAAAGTTGCAACTAATACGGCAACAAGAGCTAAGCATACTGGTGGGATAAATGACTTATATCCATATTTATCTGCATTATCACGAGTTTCCTTAGCAGTTGGGATATGTCTTGCAGCTGGTTTTACTAAACCTAAACCACTTAATACAGCAAGAAGAACAACGATTAAACCAGTAATCCAAGTTGGAATATATGGTCCAACCATAAATGTAACAGCAATTAAGAACCAGAAAATAGCAGTAGTTACTGGCTTTTCACAGTCTTTATTAGTTAAGGCATTAAACCCTGTTGCGGCAAAGATTGCACCAATTACGCAGTAGAATACTTCTGCAATAATAGTGGCTGTATTCCATTCAATTTGTAACATTGTTATTTGCCTCCTTTTCCATATTTCTTATTAAGTTTCTTATCGAACCATAAAGCATAAGCTCCACCAACAAAAACAGAAATAACTGCAATTGGAACAGACCACAATGCAATCTGGTTAGCAGTAACAACCTGGTTAACACCTTGTGACTTAAATAATTCGTTTAAAGTTGAAACAATAAGTAATGTTCCTGAAGCACCCATGAAACAGTTCTGAGCAAAGAAGTTACCATAGTTTTCAGAAGCTGCAGCCATACCTTTGATCTGATCTTCTGTATCTTCATCAATATCACCATATTTCGCAATCGCAGCAGCCTGAGCCATTGGATTGATTAATGGACGAATGAACTGTGGATGGCCACCAATTCTTAATGAGAATGCAGACGCAACAGTACGAACGCCTTCCCAGATCACTAATAAGCGACCTGTAGTAGCATTCTTAATACCCTTAATCAAGTCTACCGCTTTATCACGTAAACCCATACGTTCACATAGACCTACAACTGGTAAAGTTAAAATAAATAAAGTTGCTGTGCGGTTAGTTAAAAAGGCTGTACCTAGTGTATTTAAAATGTCCATGATAGACATACCACTGATTAAACCTGTTACTAAACCAGCAACAACAACTGTTGCAAGAGTATCGAATTTCATTACGAACCCAATAACGACAATTACGATACCGATAAGTTTAATAGCATCATTCATATGTTTTTCCTCTTCCTTCGTAAAATTATGAAATAATTATACCAATAAATGTCGCTATATGCAAACTGATAAAGACAATATTTCATTAAAATACAAATTGTGCGCCCTTACTTTTTACGATATTTGAACAAACAAAAAGAGGAGTACTATAATACTCCCCATTCAATCGGCTGGATAGCCTTGGCATGTCCATCTTTCATAATGACCTTATCATCTACAATAATAGTTGGATTATGTGTCACTAAGTCAAAATGTCCACGGGCATTATGACTGCCTCCTAAGGCAAGATTTCTACCAAAACCAATATGGAATGTGCCAAAAGCTGATTCATCTTCAATATAGCTGGCTCCACGACACTTAGATATTGTATTTAAACCTATTCCAAATTCTGCGGCACAATACATTTCTAAATCATCAAATGATTCTAAGTATTCTTTCAGTTTACGTCCATCTTCTGTATCTTCGATATAAGTAATATAACCATTCTCTATTTTTATTTCTATAGGTCTATCCACTATTCCTATATATCCCATTGATCCATCTAATATAAGTGTCCCATTTGTATGATATTCTACTGGTGGTATATAAATTTCAAAACTTGAAGAAGAACATTTTCCTACTTCCCATAATGAACCATGGAAGATTCCTGGAAAACGATCTGTGATATCAAAGGTGAGGTCTGTACCACGTTTAGTTGTGACATGTATTGTTTTCGCATCACGTAATTCCCAGAACATTGGCATTCCAAGCATTGTGGCTTCATCAGGATCCATTTTTAAGAATTCCTGCTCAAATATTGATTCACCATTATTTGTAGACATGGGCATGGATAAGAACTGTGCACCACGTGAAAGTGCATAGTTCACAGCATCTGTTGTAATAAATGAATAATTGGTTGCCCCTACTATCGCATCTGCTTTAGCCATTTCCCATTTTAAGGCATCTATACTTTTACCATTTTGTATTTCATGTGATTTTAATTGGACAACCTTACATCTAGCACCAATATGATCACATGCTTTTAAAAAGGCATTTGCTTCTTTAAGTTTTGTTTCATCTGTCACAAAATATACTAAATTATCTTTTGTAAGATGGAGCCAGTCTTCCACAACTATTCTTGCTCCTTCATTTATATTCATGTAAAATCAACCTCCGACAATCATTATATAGAAAATCAACATTTCTTGCGATAAATATGATAGAAAACTACTCAACAACTTGTATTGCAGTTCAAACAGATACGACTCCTTCTATCCTTATCTGTATCGCAAAGAAGCTAAGTTATTCAGTAAGTTTAGAAGATTTGGTGTAGATGCAAGAACCTATACAAATGAACACCTATTACCAGAAGTACTCCATAATAATGGTATCCTTATGATTGTCCTCACTGGTATTGGCTAGAATGATTTATCTCATCTTGTGAATGCATCACTCTATGTATCTACAAGAGAAAAATCTTATAAGAAAAACTGGCGTAATTAACAGAATAACGCCAGTTCAGTAATACCATTCTTAAGAATGAAGAATAGAGTCTCCATTTGTTTCAATGATTTCTTTATATTCTTCGTAAGAATCTTTTAGTTTTCTTTCAAGTGTTCCATGTCCATCATTAAAACGATCAACATAGACAAAACCATAACGCTTCTTCATTTCTCCAGTCCCTGCAGAAACAACATCAATAGGTCCCCAATATAAGTAACCCATACATTCAACACCATCTAGAATGGCTTCATGGACATATTTTAAATGTTCCTTGATATAGTACATTCTATATTCATCATGAATATGTCCTGTTTCATCTAGATTTTCATCTAATCCAATACCATTTTCTACAATAAAGAGTGGTAAATGATAACGATCATATAAGATATTCATAACATAACGGATACCTTTTGGATCAACTGGCCAGCACCAAGGTTCTGGTGAACATTCCTTTACAAATGGATTAGCACGTCCTTTTAATCCACCTGTATTACCATCCATACCAACAGACTGATCATATGTACTAGAACGATAATAACTAAATGAGAAGAATGCGACTGTATTTTCTTTTATTAACTGTAATTCATCTTCTCTCATTTCTGGTGCACAGTCATGTTCTCTCCATACACGTTTTACATAACCAGGAATTTCTCCTAAACAGAAGACATCACCAAAATAGAAATTGTTTAATCTTACTGTATTATATGCCCCAAAGACATTATCAGGATTACAGTCATATGGATATGTTGCAACAGATGAACATGTTAACATACATCCTACTTGTGCATCTTTATCAATCTCACGGCATAGTTTAACTGTCCAGGCATTGGCTACACAGATATTATAGTAAGCAAGCCATTTATCTTTTTCAGTTGTTGAACCAATAGGGTCACTAGGGTCTTTTGGATTATCAATAGTCAATACTCCGCCTGCCACTAGTGGGTTGATCATCATATTATTGACTTCATTAAATGTTAGCCAGTATTTTACTTTACCCTTGTATCTATTGAATACTGTAGTTACGTAACGTTTCCAGAAATCAATCAGTTTACGATTGCTCCATCCTCCATATTCAGTAATAAGATGTAGAGGTGTTTCATAATGACTTAATGTGATCACTGGTTCCATACCCAATTCCAACATTGTTTCAAACATGTCATCATAGAAAGCTAAACCTTTTTCATTAGGTGTTTCTTCATCCCCGTTAGGGAAGATTCTACCCCAGGCAATAGATGTTCTAAAGCAGTTAAAGCCCATACCAGACATTAATTGTAAGTCTTCTTTATATCTATGATAGAAGTCAATGGCTTCATGACTTAAGTATGCTTTGTTTGGATCTAAGCACATTTCATATTTCTTTGTTTCTTCATTCCATTTAATACCAGGATCCTTAGAACCAATACCCACCATTACATCAGTGACATTAGGTTCTTTACCATCTTCTAGCCAGGCTCCTTCACATTGATTGGCAGCAACAGCGCCACCCCATAAAAAATTCTTTGGAAAACTCATATTCTTTTCCCTCCTATACATTTCTATTCTAATCTAAAATAAGAAAAGATATGTTGTTCTTCCTATTTATGAAAAATATTTCTAAATATGAAATTATATGAGTCTCGCGTTAAAAGGCTATATGCATCATGCATATAGCCTTGACTATTATTTAATAATCTTGAAATAGTGACCTGGTTCAATCATGTCTAAGAACATCATTTCTTCTTCTTTTACATGACCACAAAGGTTTCTTTCACCATCATTTGGAATATCTCTTAATGCGATTTCTAATTCACCACGATAATGAGCTAAATTATCATTAACGATTAATACATCACCACGATGGAACATCTTCTGTTCTGTTTCACGATGTGGGATACTTTCATTCTTATACTTTACTCTGCTTCCAGATGAACGTAAGAAGAATGAAGAATGATCATAACGATCCCAATGTGGATAGTAATCATAAATGATTTCCTTTTCAACATCTGATAAACCTTCTACTTCATCAATCTTGAAGCAGATGTTCTGGTAATCAACTTCTGATAAGGCTTTTAATTCTTCTTCTGAAGCATAAGCATTACCAATGATAATATCATCAACATCTCCAGTTGCAAGCATTAAACGAGCCTGTAAATCAATTGGAAGACCTCTTAAGATTTCTACTGTTGGTAATCCACAGAATACATTCCAAGGACCATGTGTATGTGGCTGGTTACTTGATACGAATGCAGCTGTATGAAGATTTAATGATTTCCAATAAGCATTGAAGTTAACAAAATAGTTCCAGTCTAAACCAGAATATCTTTCTGGGAAGAAGTTATGACAGATAATAACCTGATCTTTGTTTCCGCCCTGTTCTAATAATAATTCAACACCCTGGTCCATAGAACCGTTGAATTCAATCTGAATATTATAAGGGTTTCTAGTAACCTGGATATCTCCTGTAGTACCAAATGAACCATCTAAACGGATGATATCTACACCCATATCATGGAATGGTTTTAAATCACTATAAGTAGCACCTAAATGTTTAAATACTTCTGGGTTAGTGTCTACTGCAACAACATAACCTAAAGAATGTGCCTTATCCATGAATTCTCCAAAATCCTTCATGATCTTTTCTTTTGGATCATTCACTGATAATAAACAAGTAAAGATTCTTGAGAAGCCATACTTAGCAGCAAGTTCTAAGTAATCATAAACTTCTTTTTGAGTTGATTTTTCAGGATAAACTGAAATTCCTAAGCGATGCATAATAAATCCTCCTATTTTTATTTTCTGATATCATTATATCATTTATACCAATTAAAACAATATGTATTTTATGCAGTATAAATATGTTCTCTCTATATTATACATTAGTTGATTTACTTTGCGTTAAATTTCATTGCTTTGCACATAGTTCACATTTGATATATAATGAACATAATATGGAGGTACCTATGACACTCAATAATATATTAGCGTTCTGTGTGACATTCATTATATCAGTCATCTTAACCCCTTTTATCGGTAAAATCACAAAAGAAATGGGTATAATAGCCCATACTAATAATAGAACTGTACATCACGGTATTATTCCTCGTACAGGTGGATATGCCATCTATGTGGCATTCCTTATAGGGGCAATGGTATTCCTTAAAACAGATAATCAGATCAACTCTATCTTAATAGGTGGTTTGATTGTTTTCTTATTTGGCTTATATGATGATATTCATGACCTTCCTCCAAAGATGAAGGTTCTTGGACAGGTCGCTGCAGCACTTATAGTCATATTTTATGGTGGTATATCTTTAAAAGGATTTACTATTCCTTATATTCCTACTATTCTTTCTTATTCTATTGCCTTAATAGTCACTCTAGGATGGATTGTAGGTATTACCAATGCAGTAAACCTTATTGATGGATTAGATGGCTTATGTGGTGGTATATCCATGATTGTGTTGATCACTACAGGACTCATCTCTATCCATTATGGTCGTACAGATATCACCTCATTAACACTCTTACTTGCAGGATCCATTGGAGGATTTTTAGTATTTAATTTCCATCCTGCAAAAATATTCATGGGTGACTGTGGGGCTTTATTCATTGGTTTCATGTTATCTGTGATTTCTTTATTAGGATTTGGATTTAAGTCCTCTACATTCTTTACTTTAGGGGCACCTATTGTAGTACTCGCAGTACCTATTATGGATACACTCATTGCGATTATTAGACGTAAAGTACATCATCAGCGCTTTGATGAAGCAGATAAAGGACATTTACATCATAAATTAATGTTCTCTCTAGAACTAGGTCAGACTAAGAGTGTTCTTATTCTATATATTGCGACCGCATTATTCTCTATCTGTTCATTTATCCATATATATAGTGTAACTGCATCAATTCTATTATTCGCATTATTACTCCTTGTATTTGAGATATTCGTGGAATATACCAATATGATTTCACGTAAATATAAACCAATTCTTACAATTCTCAATATATTCTTAAAAAGAGATGATTTACCAAAAATCAAAGAATCTAAGACATATTTAATGATAGCAAAAAGACATCATGTGAAATATATTCTTATCGGGTTCTTATGTGCTGTGATTGCAGTAAGTGGCGTCCTTGTTTATCATAATCATAATGATAAGAAGCCTGTCGTCAATACTCCCGTCATTACTTATGCTATGCCAAATCATCCTACTTCTTTAATGAAATCAGTACATGAAGATATCAATGCCTCTCATACTAAGAGAAATACATGTCAGAATGTTGCTGCATTATTTGCGATTGATTTCTTTACTATTTCTAATAAGAAGAAAGATGAGATTGGTGGTGCGCAGTATTTCTATAGTGATCGTTTAGATAACTTTGAAGAGTTTGCGAAGTCTAGCTATTATGCGAGTGTGAATGATATGATAGAAAATAAGACAAATCTTGATGAAGTCACAACATATGAAGTGAACTATACAAGAGCATCCGATGTTACATTAAGTGGTTTAGAAGATTATGAATATACAGATGTTGGGTTAGAAATTACATTTAACAAAAAGAATTTCTATTACAACTATCAAACTATTAACGTAAAAGTAACACTTATAGAAAAGAATAATCGTTTTAGTGTTGTTTCCCTTGACTTCAACAATGGTGTGAGCGAATAAAGGTGTTGTAATCGATATATTTTTATGATATTATTTATTCGCTAATGTAGAAAAAGTCTAAAAGAAAAGGAGGCAGGAAAAATGTTAGAAGTACTTTTGATCATTGTTTCTATAGCCCTAATTATTGTGTGTCTTTTACAAACGGGAAAAACTGATGGTATTGTTAATGCATTAACTGGCCAGAGCTCTAACCTTTTTGCACAGCAAAAAGAAAGAGGTGTGGATTTAGTTCTTACACGTATTACTGTGGGACTAGGTATTGCATTCTTTGTTATCGCAATTCTTATTAAAATGGCAGGATAATAATAATAAAGGGGCACTTATGAGTGCCTCTTTTCTTTTGTTGGAGGTGAATATATGAGAGAAGATGTTTTAGAATTATTAAAGAATAAAGACTTAAAGGATAGAAAAATAGATGCTCTTGCAAGTGCACTACATTATGATTCTACTGAAGAATATATCGCATTTGTAAAGCTTATGAATAGATTAGAAGAAGATGGCGAAGTGATTAGAGATAATCAGAATAACTATCATTTGATTGATGATTTCCATTATTTAAAAGGTGTTTTGAGTTTAAATAAAAAGGGATTTGGTTTTGTAAAGGTTGATGAAGAAACTGAATACTATATTAATAGCAAGAACCTCAATGGTGCTTTTGATCAGGATGAGGTTATGATTGAAACAACTGTCTATAGAGGAAAACCTGAAGGACGTGTTGTAAAGATCATTAAGCGTGGTATGACTCGACTTGTTGGATTAGTCAGAAAAGGTAGAAGAGAACTCATCATCATGCCTGATGATCCTAAGTTTACTGATTGGATTTATGTAGATGAAGCCCATGCACATGGTGCTATGCCTGGACATAAGGTTGTTGTAGAGATTAAGAAGTACAAGCCTTATTTAAAGGGTGATATTATTAAGATTATTGGTCATAAGAATGATCCTGGTGTAGATATCTTATCTGTTGTGAATAAGTATGATGTAGATATTGATTTTCCACAGGCAGTCTATGATGAGATTGAATCTATTCCTCAGTCTATTGATCCAAGTGATATTCCTAATCGTTTAGATATTAGAGATTGGCAGATTGTGACTATTGATGGTGATGATGCCAAGGACTTGGATGATGCGATCTCTTTAAAGAAATTAGATAATGGGAATTATCAGTTAGGTGTTCATATTGCGGATGTTTCATTCTATGTGAATGAAGGAACTGAATTAAATAAGGAAGCGATTAGAAGAGGGACTTCTATTTATCTTGTAGATAGAGTGATTCCTATGCTGCCTCATAAGTTATCTAATGGTATCTGTTCACTTAATGAAGGTGTGGACCGTTATGCAATTAGCTGTATTATGGAGATCAATGATAAAGGGCAGGTTGTAGATCATAATATCTACCCTACTGTTATTAGAAGTTCTCATCGTATGACATACAATAATGTGAATGCAATTCTTGCAGGTCATAAAGGACTAAAGAAGAAATACAGTGATGCTGTTGAGTTATTCTTTAATATGAAAGAATTAGCTGCTATCTTAAGAAAGAAGAGAGATCGTCGTGGTGCGATTGACTTTGATGTAGATGAAGCAAAGGTTCTTGTAGATGATAAAGGACGTGCTGTAGATGTTGTCTTAAGAAATCGTGGTGAGAGTGATCATATTATTGAAGAGTTCATGTTATGTGCTAATGAAACAGTGGCTGAACACTTTAAATGGATGGATGTACCTTTTATCTATCGTATACATGAGTATCCTAAAAAAGAGAAGTTACAACAATTTGTTTCCATTGCGAAGCCTTTGGGTTATACTATTCATGGGTCTCTTGAAAAGATCAACCCTCATGAATTAGCACGTATGATTGAAGAATCTAAGGGAACACCTGAGCATGATATTATTTCTACATTATTATTAAGATCAATGCAGAAAGCACGTTACGATGCTCAATGTCTTGGACACTTCGGTCTTGCGGATGAATTCTATACACACTTCACATCACCTATTAGACGCTATCCAGACTTATTGGTACATCGTTTGATTAGAACTTACTTATTCAAGAATGATTATTCTAGAATGAATGAGTTTGAAGAAATGATTCCAGTACTTGCTGAACAGTCTTCTAATCGTGAAAGAATTGCGATTGATATTGAACGTGAAGTCGAAGATATGAAGAAAGCTGAATTTATGTCTCATCATGTTGGTGAGGTATTTGATGGTTATATTTCTTCTATTACAAGTTTTGGATTCTTTGTATCACTTCCTAATACCATCGAAGGTCTTGTTCATATGACTTCCTTAACAGATGATTATTATGCTTATGATGAAAAGAATCTTATTCTTATCGGTGAACATACAGGACGTATGTTCAAGATGAGTGATCCAGTAAAAGTCAGAGTAACTGAAGCAAATAAGCTAGAAAAAACAATTGACTTCGAGCTTGTAAAAGCTGGAAGTCATAGAAAGAAGAAAAGAAAATTCCGTACAAGAAGGTAATATATATGAAAATCATCTCAAATAACAAAAAAGCATATCATGATTATTTTATCCTAGAAACTTTTGAAGCAGGTATTGAATTAAAAGGTACTGAAATCAAGTCTATTCGCAAAGGCAGTGCTAACCTTAAGGACTGTTTTGTAAGAATTAAAGACCACGAAGCTTTTATTGAGAATATGTATATTGCCCCTTATGAAAATGGAAATATCTTTAATCATGAACCTAGACGTATTAGAAAACTATTGCTTCATAAGAAAGAAATTAGTAAACTAGAGAAGAAGGTTCGTGAGGATGGTTTAACAATCGTTCCTACAAAGCTTTACTTCAATACCTCAAAAGCAAAGCTAGAAATTGCTCTTGCAAAAGGTAAGAAGCTTTATGACAAGCGTAATGATTTAAAAGAAAAAGATGCTAAGCGCGATATTGAGAAAGCTCTCAAACGCGCTTATTAATGGGGGGCGTCTTGGATTCGACAGGGGTCAGTTTGAATCAGGCAGCAGTCGTTGGCAAACGTTACATGCACAAACAAATATCTGGAAACAGAACAAATTACGCTTTCGCTTAATAGTCGATATAGACTTGCGAATGCAGACCTATCTGCGCTTACACCTTTAGAGTCTGTAACATAACCTGTAAGATAAGGGATATAGGATGTTCTGACTATATTCATGAAAATCAATCAGAAATCGGTATGCGAAAGATTGCTTATTGATCGTAACATACTTAAATTGATTCAATAAGATAAACTGTAGACACCTGATATGGAACGGCTTTTGGACGGGGGTTCGATTCCCCCCGCCTCCACCAAAATTAAGAGTTAAAATGGATGTCATCGAAAAAGCACCGATGAAATAAACATTTTTTAAGATATTTTAAAGAATCAAAAGATAGCGATTTACGTGGATGTCACCTATATAAAAGGGTGTCACTACCTAAAAATCGCTATTTTTTACTTTAAAGATGAGGTAAAATGGATGTAATGAAAGTAAAGATTACAGATTATTTATGTTTGATGGAAATTATTAGATAATTATTTTTTGAAAGGAAGTGTTTTTCATGAATTATATTTTAAAACAGTATGATAATGATTTATTGTATTTTTCTATGAAAAATACAAATGATGGATTAGAAGTTTTGATTAATACTGTTAATCAAAATTTACAATATCTTTTACCGTTAGACTTAGAATTAAGTAATGAAGGATTAAAAAAATGGCTTCAAAAAAGGACGATTCCTAGAAATAGAGCCTATGTTTCTAATTTTTTATCTCGATTAGGATTAAATGAAAAAGATACAAAAGGTATTATTGATATATGTCAAGGCTTATCATTGAATGATAGTTATTGGGTTGTACAAGAAAATTGTAAAGACTTATTTAAAGATAAAAATCTTTATCATAATTCTTTTAATACAAATATTGCTTCCATTGCTTTTACAGGATATGGAAATTATACAAAAACTTCATTTAAATCATCGCCTGAATTTACAACAAATGGGATGCTAGCAAAATCATGGAGAAGAATAAAAAATAATATTATTCTTTATAAATCAGGAACAGAAGGATTTGCGAATAGTGGCTTAGAACCTTATAGTGAATATTATGCTTCACAAATTGCCAAAACAATGGATTTACATTATGTAGATTATGGACTTTCTAAATGGAAAGGGAAACTTTGTTCAACATGTTTACTTTTCACAAATGAAAATGTATCTTATATTCCAGTTGGAAGAATTATTAAAACAGGTGGAATAGAGTCAGTTATTGATTATTATAAAAAGCTAGGTGAAAGCTATTATCAAGAATTATTAGATATGCTTGTTTTTGATGCAGTTATTTTAAATGAAGATCGTCATTTTGGTAACTTTGGCTTTTTAATTGATAATAAATCAAATAAAATTGTGGGATGTGCGCCTATTTTTGATAATGGATTATCACTTCTTTGTTATGCTATGGATGATGATTTTAAAAACATTAATCAATACATCCAAACAAGACTTCCTGCAACATATCAAGATTTTATTGCTTTTGTAAAACCACGTATAACAAAAAGACAAAAGGAAAAACTAAGAAAATTAATAGGTTTCAAGTTTGAAAGTCATTATAAATATCGATTACCTAGAAAAAGACTCAAATATTTGGAAGAAATTATTCAAAAAAGAGTTTTAGAATTATTAGAATAGTAGAGTATATCAAATGTTTTTACATGTTCTTTTTCTACTTTTTTCAGAAATTTCTGTAATATTGAATGACTCTAATAAATAATCAATACTTTTTATAAGGTGCCATTTTAATAATGTTTTTAAAATCTCGATAACATTGAGCAATACTGATTTTTCCTACTTTAGAAATTTGTGATAAAGTAATTGGATTTTGATAATTATGATAGATATAATTCAGCATACTTTGCATATACTAAGACCAATACATTAAGACCTACAAAATTTATTAACCGAGGTGTTAGAAAAGGAGGTGCGGACAATTTCTTGGACCTGTTATTTAAATAAGATCCAGTAATTGTCTGTACTCTTTTGGACT
>NZ_JBHSEB010000003.1:0-47128 GCF_042651925.1 Catenibacterium sp. GCM10023432
AGTCTATATCCTGAATATTTCTGCTTCACACTTTTCTTAAATCGTTACCTGTAGATTGTGGGTATTCAAAAATATTTTTCTTATAAACAATAACATAGAAAATAATTGATAACACAACTGCAGAGAGTGCATCAATAATTCCATGTTGCTTGGTTAAGAAAGTAGAGATAATAATCCTTATTGTAAGAATTATAGTTCCCTTCTTCATAATACTAGTTGCATGCTTTGATTTACTAAATGCCATGCACATACCAATAGAATTAAAGATATGAATACTTGGCAACACATTGGTTGGTGTATCAAGCTTATAAAGCAAATCAACAAGTATTAACGCAATATTGCTATGACCTAAATGTTTTGGTCTAATATCCAAACCATTAGGATAGATGACTGATACCACTATAAAGAGTGTCATACCAGTAAATAGGAATGTAATCATCTGCAAGTATTCTTTCTTATCTTTGAAGAAGAAATACCAGAAAGAGAAGAAGATATACCCAAACCAGCTGATATAAAAGAAAACAAACCACTCATTAAATGGAATTATATGATCTATTGGTGTAGAAATCATATGATATTGCGTCACTGGCATGAAATGTTCAATAAAGAAGAAACATACCAGATAAACTACAAAGTACAAAAACGTCCACCAGTAACGCCAATTCTTTTTCATTAGTTTTTAGAGAATTCTGACAAGATTAATTCCTTGTTCTTATCAGTCGCCCAGTTGATTCCCCACTGATTAGAGAAGAGTAATAAATACTTTCCTCTTAAATCCTGCACTCTCTTTGTATCTGAAGATAAATTCAAGCTATATAGATCAATTTCTTCATTATCAATCCATCTGATGAACTGATATCCAAGAGGTTCTCTCTTGATATTTACGTTATATTCGTTCTTTAAACGATATTCAAGTACTTCAAACTGAAGGACACCTACTACACCTACAATGATTTCTTCCATTGAACCACCAATTTCAGTGAAGATCTGAATAGCCCCTTCCTGGGCAATCTGTTCTACACCCTTAACGAACTGTTTACGCTTCATTGTATCTGTATTACGGATACGTGCGAAATGTTCAGGAGCGAATGTAGGGATACCTTCAAACTTGAATTTGTGCTTAGGTGTGCAGATTGTATCACCAATAGAGAAAATACCTGGATCAAAGACACCGATGATATCTCCAGAATAAGCTTCCTGGATTTCTTCACGATCATCAGCCATTAACTGTTTAGACTGACTTAGTTTAATCTTCTTATTTCCCTGCATATGGAATACTTCCATACCCTTAGTGTATTTACCAGAAGTGATACGCATGAATGCCATTCTATCTCTGTGTGCTTTATTCATGTTTGCCTGAATCTTGAATACAAATGCACTGAAGTCTTCATTGAACGGATCAATTGGCCCATCATCACTCTGTTTTGGCTGAGGAGGCATAGAGTAATCTAAGAAATGATGTAAGAATGGCTCTACACCAAAGTTAGTTAAAGCACTACCAAAGCATACGGGTGATAATTCTCCACGATGTACTCTTTCTAGATCAAATTCTGCACCTGCACCATCTAGTAATTCGACATCATCCTGAAGAGTAGCATAATAATCTTCACCAATTTCTTTAATTAATTCAGGATCATCATAATCAGTAATGATTTCCTGTACTTCCTTCTTACCACCCTGTACTGGTACGAAACGAATCACTTTCTTAGATTCTCTTTCATAAACACCTTTGAACTGTTTACCACATCCAATAGGCCAGTTAACAGGACATGTATCCATACCTAATTCCTGTTCAATTTCTTCCATTAATTCATAAGGGTCTTTGGCTTCTCTATCCATCTTGTTGATGAAAGTAAAGATAGGAATATGTCTCATTGCACAAACCTTGAATAACTTACGTGTCTGTGCTTCGACACCCTTAGATGCATCAATAACCATAACTGCTGAGTCAGCTGCCATTAAAGTACGATATGTATCTTCTGAGAAGTCCTGATGGCCTGGAGTATCTAGAATATTGATACAGAACCCATCATAGTTGAACTGTAATACTGAAGATGTAACAGAGATTCCTCTCTGTTTTTCAATTTCCATCCAGTCACTGACTGCATGACGCATATTCTGCTTACCCTTAACCATACCGGCTTCTTGAATAGCTCCACCATATAATAAGAACTTTTCTGTTAATGTTGTTTTACCAGCATCAGGGTGAGAAATAATCGCAAACGTACGACGTTTACTTACTTTATCTACAAATTCTGACATATAGCCTCCTTAAATTACGAATTGACCATTCTTGAAGATCTGCACTGTTTTTCCATCTTGAGTCACAGCTTCAATATCAAGGTCTTTTGTCCCAATCATAAAATCAACATGTGTGAACGAATCATTAACACCATATTTATATAATTCTTCTTTAGTCATCTCATAACCGCCCTTAATACATTCATTAAACCCTTTACCAAGAGCAAGATGACATGCTGCATTCTCATCAAATAATGTGTTATAGAATAATAGCCCCATTTCTGATATAGGAGAATCAACAGACACGAGTGCCACTTCACCTAAATAATGAGCTCCATCATCAGTATCAATGATGCTTGCAAGTACATCTTTACCTGTCTTAGCATCAAAGTCTACAACACGACCTTCCTTAAATCGAATATAAAAATCATCGACAAGTGAACCACCATGGTTAAGTGGCAATGAAGAATAAACAATACCTTCTGTCTTTCGATAGTCTGGAGAAGTAAAGATTTCTTCTGTAGGCATATTAGGGAAAGAATAAACTCCATCAGTTGTAAAACTTCCTCCACCTGCAAATAAATAATCTTTATTCATATATACTTTTAAATCAGTTCCTAGACTATTTGTATAGTGTAAGTAATCAATAGTCATCTCATTAAGTGTCTTAACACGTTCTTCAAAAGACGCACGATGCATTTCCCAGGCATTCAAAGGATCTTTTGTATCTACATAGCATACATGATAAATAGCCTTCCATAAGGCTTCTGTTGCCTCCTGATTATTCATATCAGGAAATACCTTATTCGCCCACTTAAGAGAAGGTGCCCCAACAATACACCAGCGATCAATACCTAGATCTAAATGGTCATAGAATGTCTTAGCCTGTTCATGCATTGCTTTACTGTATGTTGCCATCTTTAAAGGATCAATACCTTTAAAACCATCAGGATTTTCTGATGTAATAGTAACTACAGCCGCATGTTCTAATGCATACTTATTACGTAACTCCACAAGATAATCAGGCACATTTTTGAAGTAATCAACATCATTATGTTCATATCTAAGTCTTGTAATATCCTCATCTACGTAATGAGCGATTACATCCTGAGCCCCTGCTTTATACGCTTCTTTGGCGATAGCTTTCACTAAAGAGGCACATTCAACATCCGCAGTAACTACAAGTTTCTGGCCTTTTTGAAGATTAACGCCCTTTTTCACTATCAATTCAGCATATTTATTCATCATATCAATACACCCCATCTCCATTATTCTAAGAATTTTCTATTCTTTGTCAACAGAAAAAGCATAACATATTACGTGTTGAATTTCCATTTTTCTTGTTATTATTTTACACATGTGATATGATATAGATAGCAGTTACACAGGACATTTTGTATTGGTTTTTTATCAGTAGTACACTATCGATTGCAAAAGCCTATAATAAAGTTGCTTGATGTATTGCAATTTACAGGAGGTATGTCAGATGACAGGTAAAGTAAAATGGTTTAAGGCCGAAAAAGGTTATGGATTCATTGTAGTAGAAGGACAGAGCAAAGATATCTTCGTTCATTTCTCTGCAATCAACGCTGATGGATACAAGACTTTAGAAGAAGGTCAGACTGTTGAATTTGACGTTGTTGAAGGCGATCGTGGACCACAGGCAGCTAACGTTACAGTAATTGAATAATCATCATAAAAAAAGGCTGATGCAATAAGCATCAGTCTTTTTTTGTCACATAAGCAATTAACAGCTTCATTGTGTTCTCTACTGCATCTACATGTGAACGTTCCATACCATGGCTTGCAGCTACACCTGGACCTATCAATGCACCTCTAATATCCTGGCCACCTCTTAAAGATGCAGAGACATCAGAACTATAGAATGGATAAATATCAACAGCAAAAGATAATTCATTATCTTTTGCAAGATTGATGAGCGTTGTTGTCATCTGATAATCATAAGGACCACTAGAATCCTTCGCACAGATAGAAACAGCTCTTTCAGTGCAGCTTAAGTCTTTACCAATACATCCCATATCCACCGCAATAAATTCTTCAATTTCTTCAGGAATATAAGCGCATCCATGTCCTACTTCTTCATAAGTAGAAATCAAGAAATACCAAGTATCACGAGGAATAATGAATTCTTCCTTCATTGTCTTTAATAAGCCATATAGAATAGCTACGCTGAGTTTATCATCTAAGAATCTAGATTTAATAAAGCCACTTGGAGTAATTGTAGTTTTAGGATCAATACAGATATAATCTCCTGGCATGATACCTAATTCTTCTACTTCCTTCTTAGATGACACACATTCATCAATACGTACATGCATTGTCATATCAGTTCTAGGGGCATTCTTAGAATCGTCATAGACATGTGCACTTGGAGAATTAGATAGAATTGTTCCTGTATAAGTTCTGCCATCTCTTGTTACTATTTTACAATATTCACCATCTAATGTAGGAACAATAGGGCCTCCTACTAAAGTGAATGCAAGTGTACCATCTTCTTTGATACTTCTGACCATAAGTCCTAAAGTATCAGCATGAGCACATAATGCCTTTGTATGATGACCGATACCAGGTACCTTAACAATCAGATTGCCTTTATTGGTATGCATTGTCTCATAACCTAAGGCTTTGACTTCTCTTTCATAAAAGTCAATGACTGCTTTTGTATATCCTGTAGGAGAATCAATTAAAAGCAGTTCTTTCGCAAATTCCATTACTTTTAAGGCGTTCATATGAATCCTCTCTTTCTTACTGATTATAACATCTAAAAAAGATCAAGCATATTATCAAGATAGATTTCTTCTCTCACATGAATTGAATATTCTGGCTTCACCATATAATATAACAGAAACTCTAATACAAGAGCACTGCCTAGACTTCTACCTTCTATCTTGAACTGTGTAAAGCCTAATGGCTTATAAATAGACTGTATGTCTTCAATACTGATAAACGAAGGATTATGCATGGCATGAGAAAAACGATAGCCTTGCTTTGAATTTGGTGCTTTACAAATATGATCAGGGATATCTTTACCTAAATTCTGTAAACTCACCGTTTCATAACATTTCTTTCTATCCTGACATCCTACATAACAGCATTCATTACATAAGAATTCTACTTTATCCTTCTGTTTGATTGTAGATAAGAGTTTTAATTTCTTATTCAAACGGAAATCAGGCACAACATGACGGAATTCTTCTCTTTCACATTCTTCTTTAAATTCATTAAAGTCAGTGATGACTTTAGTGGTAGAAGAGACAAAATAAAGCTGTTGATATTTCTCCATCAAATAGTGTAACAAGAGATCAGAGTGTACAATGACTCCATTGTTGCCTGCCTCATTAAACAATCTACATAATGTATTACATTTAGGATCTAAGAGATGTTCTTCTTCTAGCATAGAGTTACTAAAAGTAAGTCTTGCAGAAATATGATATGTTTTCATCAAGTCTAATACCTCACGAGGGTTATCTTCTCCTTCTCCTAGTCTTCCTCCACCCCATAAACAGTCCATTGGAGCACCATAAATAGAACCTATTTCACACCAGTCATAAAAATATTCTCTATGTTTATAAAAAAGAGGAAGGAATTTCTTATATAATTCATAGAATTCAAATAATCCTGGTAAGTGGTAATAAATTGTTTGATTCATCATTCTTCCGTTAATTCTTTCAACACTTTTCTTACATTATGAGCTGCATCTTCCTGTATCTCAATAATACGAGCTCCTCTAGACTTGGCTACTTCTCTTAAATCTACAGATATTCCTGTATGGAATGAACATCCTACTACTAAAAATACATCTCCTGGTTGTAATGTATAAACCATTTCATAAGCTAATTGATAATTTGGTGCTGGATCACCATAAAGAACTGGCTTATTGTATAAAGAATAGGCAATATCCATTTCATCATCAGCAGGAAGACCACCATGTAGTTCTAATGCATCGCTGCCTGCAAGTCTATGTAAGCCATCAATATTCATTGTGATAATAGGAATATGATACTCTGCCAAGGCATAATGTGCATCATTTGGTTTTGCGCCATTCATATTCGCTTTTAATTGTCTAATAACTTCATTGTATTCTTCGTGATGCCTTTGTGCATAGCTTCTAAATAGTTTTTCTCTGACATCCGGTCTTTCCATAAATGTAGGAATATTACTCTGCTTAGATATTCCTGCACCTGTAAATGCGATTATCTTCATAACATCATCTCCTTGTGACTTATTATAACACTTATAGGAGTCTTAATAAATCTTCTACCTTCTCTAGTATATAATCAGAATCACTCATATCCTTGCTTTCTACACTACCCCATTTTGCGAATGCAAAATCAATCCCTGCATTTCTTGAAGCAAGAAGATCTGAATAAGCATCTCCAATATAAATAACATCTTCTTTATTTAATCCTAAACGTTCCATACACAATAATAATGGTTCAGGATCCGGTTTATGTTTAGAGGTATCATCCTCCAGCACAACAACTTCCATATAATCATCTAGTCCTAAAGAAACTACATCAATATCATATTGTTTCTTATTTTTAGAAGAGACAACACTAAATCTTAACTTTTCATGCAATGTCTTTAATACGTCATCCATTCCTTCATAAGGGCTTGCCTGATATTCATTCACATATTTAACCCATCTTGCATATACTTCTTCAGGATTGTTGACTTCTAGTTCTTCCATGACCTTCATACCTGGATAAGAAGCAAAATGGTACACTTCCTCTAACGTCCAGTTTTCTCATTTTTCTTCCTGAATAATCTTTTGTAACGGAATCATATTCATATCAAGTGTATTGACTAAAGTATTATCAATGTCAAAAATAAGGGCTTTATATTTCACTATTATTTCCTCTCTATTTCTATTACATAAGGTGCATTTTTTTTATTCATCATTTTAAAACTTGATACATTATATATATGTGTATCTAAATCTGATACATAGTTATTAATCCATAAAGCTTCTTCTTTACCCTGAGGATGTCCAATATAACAAGTTATAAAGATGACCTTTTTCATATGTTCAACAGCTTTAATAAGAGTTCTTTGAGTAACATCAAGTGTTGTTGTGATGTTATGATCTCCTTCTGGTAAATAGCCGAGATTAAAAATACCAATATCAAATGTATCAACATAACGATCAAAATTCTCATGAGAATCACGAATAAGATGTGCTTTGTCTCCTACTAATTCTCTTGTATGTATTAATGCTTCTTCTTGTATATCAAAGCTATAGACTTCCTTGCAGCATTCAATTAAAGCCTTTGTATCATGACCATTACCCATTGTGAAATCTACACCTATTTCTAGATTATCATATGTATGCATACGTTCATGAACATACTCTACCATACTTAACATATCTCTTTCCTCCTTTAAAAAAATCCGGCAAATGCCGGATTCATTATGATTTTAATGCAGGAAGGTCTCCTGTATAAAGACAATATTCTTCTAATGTCCAGTTATTTTCATACATGATCTTAGCCGCTTTTTTACCTACATAACGGAAATGCCAAGGTTCCTGTGTAATACCTGTAATCTTAGAAGTACCATCTGCAAAACGTAATACAAAGCCATATTTATGCGCATTCTTGCATGCCCATTTATATTCTGATGTATCACCAAATACAAGTCTCTTACCTTCATTGACACTTTCAGAACTCATATCAATACCAAGTCCTGTCTGGTGTTCACTTGCACCAGGTAAAGCAACGTGCTGAATTGCATAAAGCTCTCCCCACTTCTGCTTATATTCTTTGTAGATTTCATTCTGTTCACGATAAGAACGATAACCACTATTAATCATGATATAATAGCCTTCCTGTTCACCTGCTTTACGCATAGCAAGGAATGCTTTATAGGCTTCTTTTCTAAGTTTTGGATGATCACACTTTTTAGTAATATATTTCTTATCAGGTGTCACGAGATCAGTTGGTTTATAATCTGAAGGGAGATATAAGCCTTTCTTTACAAGTGTAGTGTAGCGAGCTGGATTAGTAATAGTATGTCTAGTCGCTTCCTTAGTAGAATCTCCAATAAAAGGATAAGACGTACTTAATACAGCATAGTTATAATTCTTACTTGATTTATAAGCTGCTTCATATTTATCTAAATCCTGGAATTTAAAACCAGAAACAGCCATATAATTCTTCATCTTATTATAGCTATAGCCTTTATCTAGAATATAATCCAAATCATCGCTATCAGCTGTTTTTAAGATTGCCCAGATCTGTTTTTCAGTAAAGCCTTTCTTCTTTAAAGTAGGAATCTGATCATCTAACATAGGTGTTAATGTGTCAACAACATCTGCAGATTTCATCTTCTTATGAAGAGACTGATACTTTTCAAAATCAGCATAATACTTAACATCCTTAGAATGCTTTAACCATGAATCAAGATGATCTAAATAATCATCATCAATGACCATCTTCACTTTGTCACTTGTTAGTTTTAATACAGCAGACTGCTGAGACCATGAATAACCCTTCATAGCCAATCTAATACGTGAAAAGTTAAATGTAATAACTAATACCAATACAACAACTACAGGAATAACAACTTTTAAGACGTTATCCCATCTTATTCTTCTACGACGTCTGTAAGGAGAATAATTATAATTTCTCTTTCTTCTTCTCATACTTGTTACCTCTTTCTATATCACAAGTAATAGTACCAAATGGCACATAATTTGTCCATAATACAAGAATATTATCTTATGATTTCACATAATTTACATATTAATGTTTAATTATGAGAACACAATTGCAAAAATATAGATTTTATGATATCTTTTACTAAGTGTGAAAAGGAGGTTTCCCCGATGCAATTAGTCATTTATATATTCATTGCGTTATGTACTCTTGCAATCGCAATTCTATTTACTGAAGTTACTGGAAAACTATTCAAAGCATTACTTGCTTTAGTAGGTGCTGCTTCTACTGGTTACTCAATTGCCTTAGCTGCACGTATGATTGCAGATTCTACTAAGTGGTTCAGCAAACCACCACTAATGAATACTTTCTATATTTCATCTGCAATCGTATTAGTATTAATCATCATCGTTACAAAAGTAATCTTAAAAAAGAAGAACGGTTAATAACCGTTTTTTATTATACACTGCAAAAAAAAGGAATGCCCGTGCATTCCTTTTACTGACTACTCTCACGGGCTTGCCCATGGGGTTCTTACTGTCAAGTTTAGCTTATAATCGTACATCATTTTCAGACTTCGGAATACAAGTGTAAATCTATTTAAGTAAGAACTTCTATTACCAAGCAGTCCAACGACTACATTAACGGTAAATTTCTATCTTGCGATATGGAAGTATAGTCAATCTCCCTGATGTTTATTTTATGCTATTTTGATTCCACTATTCAATACTTTGATTCTATTAATCTCAATTCGGGTAGAAAACTTAAGTAAAAATTATGTGGTTTTCATCCCATAGGCAAGCCTATGTTTTTTTCGCCAGTAATTAATAACATCTTCTTGCCTGGTAGAAACTTCTCTGCCAATAGCTATTTGCTAGTGATGCAACCTGTACTGGTTTACCAGATGAAGGCGCATGCACCATACGGTTACCACCAATATAGATACCTACATGATGAACACCAGAATATGAACCATTTGAACTAAATAAGATAATATCACCAGCCTGCATAGAACCACGATCTACATATGATCCTACACCACATAATGACTTTGTTGTATTTGATCCAATATTTACACCAGCCTGATAATGAGACCAGTTTACAAGACCAGAACAGTCAAACTTAGTCCAATTAGGATTAGAAATCTGACTCATAGAGTGACATCCACCCCACACATACATATAGCCCTGACGTGTTAATGCCTTATTCGCAATTGCAAGCCCTCTTGCAGACTGATTAGCATTTGGAGCTGGTGCAGGTGTTGTATTCTGACTGCCTCCTCCATTATTAGAAGAACCACCATGATTTGATGAACCACTGTTATTTGATGATCCACTATTGCTAGAAGAACCACTATTTGTATTAGGTGTTGCATGAGTGACACCATTTACTTTAGATTCATCTGATGCTTTACTTAATTCAACTAAGTTCTGTGCAATTGTGCCTATACTATTTTCATTATCAGATAAATCACTCTGCTTATCCTGTAAAGCTTTCTGTTCGGCTTCAAGTTTAGCTACTAATGATTTCTGTAATGTTTCAGCTTCACTCTTTTGTGCATTTAATGCAGTCTGAGTATCAACAAGTGTCTGCTTCTGTACTTCTAGCTGCTTCTGTTCTTCTTTGATTTCATTCATCAAATCTGTTTCATAAGCCGTTAAATCTTTAAGAGTTGCAGCTCTTGAGAAGAAATCAGAGAATGAGCTGGCATTAAATAAATAATCTACATATGCATTAGAATTCATCTGACTCTGCATTGAATAGATTCTATCTTTTAATAGAGCCTTTTTCTGGTTTAGATTATTTTCTGCATTTGTGATTGCAGTATTCATATAAGCAATCTTCTGATTGGCTTCATTGATCTGACTATTTAAAGTATTAATCTTATTTGCTACATCTGAGATAGATAACTTCGCACTATTAACACTATTCTGTTTACTGTTGATTTCATTTTTTAAACTTGCACTTTTTGTCTTTAAGTACTTATTAAACTCTTTACAAGTATTCTGATTTGAACGAGTAAGAGTCTTTGATGAACAAAGTCTATAATACTTTGATTCCTGACCAGCAAACTTATTAGCTGCTTCAACTGTATTCACATTGGACAAAGCAAGCGGTGTTACCATCGCAGCGGCAATAAGCAATGACACAATTTTACGTCTTCTTTTCACAAAATCACCTTCCTTCACGCACAAGTAATTATAACACAAGTTATATTAAAACCCAATCTCATATAGAAATTCACATAATCTTAAGAAGTTTCAGTCTTTTTGATTCTTCGTGTTTTAAAACTGCCTTTTCAAGATAATGGCTCCAACAATCTGCATCCTTAATCAGTTCACTATAAGCATCATCTATGCATTCTTTACGTGAATGATTACTAATTGCAGTGAAAATGATATTTTTTTCTTCATCACTAAATATTGAACCAAGAAGTTCTTTCGCCAATTCACTTGAACGCGTCGCATGCTGGAAACTAGAAGAATAAATAGGCACTGCTACATCATGAAGAAGACCAATAATTGCACATAATTCTTCATCAAGTCCTCTTTCTTTCGCAAGAAGTACACACAGTGTTTCTACTTGAAACATATGCGCTATTGCCTCTCTTTTATAATAGCCATGACTCTTTTCATCTAAAAGATGTAATACCTCATCACGTAAACTAAAATAACGATTCATCGTCTGAGTCCCTTAGGAAATAAATTTTTAACCTGATTGCTTTCTTTGTAGAAAGAAAGTGGATAACCATCAACAAAGATGACGCCAAATCCTTTGTTCCCTGTTCCTTCTAATGTTTCACCATGGATATACTTCTTGATTTCTTCACTATCACATGAATAATCATAACTTCTTTTTACATCCTCTTTAGTCAAAGTTAAGGCAAGAGAATAACTTGGAATAAATCTATTCTTTCTTACTTCACCTAAATAGAGCCCGTTGCGTAACACTCTGATCCCCTTTAGTTCTGGAAAGTTCTTTTTGATTGCATAGAGATGACCATTATTTTCTATGATATAAGCAGGTACTTTTTTATTGAGAGTCTCCTGATAGAAGGCTTTTAATACTTTTAAATCAGCCGGGCTCACTTGAGGTTTCATTGGTCTGACTACTTTTCTTGGACTGTTTCCAGGCTTTCTTAGTAAGGCTATAAAATGCCCTTCTCCACGATAATGATGCGGATAACATCTTACTACTTCATCTAGATCAACGCCTGGACATAAACCATGAGATTTACTAAGAGGAAGTAGTTCAAAGCCAAGTTCATCAACTGCATAATGAACCATTGCTTCATTTTCTTCATAGGAATAAGTACATGTAGAATAGATGACCATACCACCCTGTTTCAACATATCATAGGCACCTTTTAACAAGTTCTTTTGAATATGCGCACATTCTAATACCTTGTCTTCACTCCAGGTATCTACAGCCTGTTCAAGCTTTCTAAACATTCCTTCTCCACTACATGGTGCATCTAGGACGATCTTATCAAACGCATCCTGAAATTGCTTTGTAAAGCGCATTGGATCAACATTTGTGACAATTGTATTGTCTAATCCAAAACGTTCAATATTCTCACTTAAAATGCGTGCACGAGAGGCTTCAATATCATTCGCAATTAATACACCTTCTCCTGTTAATCGAGATGCAATCTCACAGCTTTTACCTCCTGGAGCCGCACACATATCTAACACAAAATCATCAGGTTCAATAGGTAATGCATCTGCTACAAGCATCGCACTCGGTTCCTGGATATAATAGAGTCCTGCAAGAAAATAAGCACTTCTTCCTGGATGATAGTTTTCATCATAGAGATAACCATTCTCTACAATAGGATGATGTTCAATATACTGCTCTTCTAATACCCTTTCTACATTCTTCTTATTTCTATTTAAATAGAGACCTTTAACCGGCTTTTCTAATAAAGCCTTCTTAAAGTCATCATATTCATCTTTTAATAAAGACTTCATACGGGCATCAAATTGTTCCATAAACTCACGTCCTTTCTGAACTATTATACAAAAAAATAGATGTATTGACTACTTTTGATATGCTACAATATGAAAAGGAGGGATTATTTAATGAGATGTTCATGGGCTAAAAGTAAAGAAGCAATCAAATATCATGATAATCGATGGTGTAAAGAAACACATGATGAAAAAATGTTATTTAAGATGCTTGTTCTTGAAGGCATGCAGGCAGGATTATCCTGGGATACTATTTTAAAGAAGGAAGAAGCGTATAATCAGGCATTTGATGATTTTGATTATCATAAGATTGCCTCTTATTCTAAAGAAAAAATAGAATCTCTCTATGAAGCTGAAGGGATTATTCATAATCATTTGAAGATCAACAGCATTATAATCAATGCGCAGATTGTTGACAAATTAGATGAAAATATCAATTGGGCTATCCCAAATTGGTATTTTCATTTTTTGTTTGCTTGAAATATTCATATATCATTCTAAATATAAAAAAAGGCAAGCATATTGGGGTTATATTAGCCCCATTCTTCGCTTGCACAATCCCAGTTTCTTGAGATTATGGCAGCTGAAAATAATCAGCGATTCATGCTGATTTTTCACTAGCCCTTTTAAACGCGTAAATCGCATTCCATGATTTTCCTTGGCATCCGCAAACACACGTTCAATTGTTTCTTTTCTTTGTGGATAGACGATTTTCCATTCATCGGTCTGTCTTATATAATCTGCTTCTTCTCTATCAGATTCCCATACATGTCTTGTAATCGTTTTTACATGTTTCTTTGATTGTGTACATTTTGATAGGAAAGGACATCCTTCACAGTCCTTTGGATTGCTTTCATAGACTCTGTATCCTTCTCTGTTGGTTGTTTTATAGTGAAGATCTTTTTCATTAGGACAGATATAGATGTCTAAATATTCATCATATACATACTCATACTTTTTAAAGAATCCCTTTTTGGTCATTGGTCTCTTATATGGAAGAAATGGCACTCTACCGCTTGTTAGTATCTGATGACAGATCGGTGATGTATTGAATCCTGCATCTAGACATACGTTTTTGATGGCATCATATTTCTGGATAAGTTCATTATATATTTGCGAGAATATTGCACTGTCATGCATGTTTCCTGGTGCCACCTTATTAAAGAGAACATAGCCGTATCTGTCACATATTGTCATATGTGAATAGGCAAAGCACTTCTGCTTCTCACCCTTATGGAACAGACCGCATTCTGGGTCTGTAGTGCTTTCCTTGATATGCTTTGTTTTCTTTAATTCAATTTCTTCTCCAGTCTCTTCATCAAATGCATATTCTTTCTTGTCTAATGATTCAAATGGTTTCTTGTCATTTTCTGCTCTTTGTTCATTGATTTCTTCAAGTAATTCTTTTTCATATGCCTTAGCTACAATCTCTACTTCCTTATCTGTAGCTTTTCTAGAATTCGCATTAGCTTTTCTATGTGTGCCATCACCAAAGACAGTAGTGGTATCAATAAAACCATTATCAATGCCGTGCCTGATGATATGATTAAAGATCTGGTCAAAGACTTCACTATCCTTGTATCTTCTCTGATAGTTCTTAGACCATGTAGAATAGTTTGGAACATCTTCATAAATGCTGATACCTAAAAACCATCTATAAGCTATATTGACCTTGATCTCTTCACAGGTCTTTCTCATAGAGTTGATGCCGAATGTATAATTGATAAAAATCATTTTAAAAAGTACCACAGGATCAATAGAACGTCTGCCGAAATTACTGTAAAGTGATTTCACTAACGGATAGATGAATTTCCAATCTATCGTAGCTTCCAGTGTTCTAACCAAATGATCCTGTGGTACTAGGTCATCTAAAGTACTCATGATAAGTCCATCATGTTTAATGTTTGCACGATTAGTCATAGCCATATTTATATCCTCCAATTAAGCACCTTAATTATACCATTTTCAGGCGATAATTGACAGGAAACGAAAAAGGCCGTAAGGCCACAAATTTTGCTTAATTGGAGTGTGGACACTTACGACAGTAACTATATTATCATATACTCTTCAAATTTAAAAGAAAAGACTGTTAACATTTAGTTTGTCAACAGTCTGCAGCATTATAATCAATCAATGCGAAAGTTTTTTTAAGCGTACAGGAAGAGTTTGGCAGTTTTGATCATTATATCTGGTCTTTTGTAGATTTCAAGGTGATTGATCATCGTTATGTAGATGAAGAAGAGATACCTGCAAGTGATGCATTGTCTACTAAGATATCTCAAGATATGAAAAAGCGTGGCTTCAAGTTTGTTGGTCCTGTGATTATCTATAGCTATTTACAGGCTATTGGCATTTATAATGATCATCTATTGAATTGTGAATGGAGGTAAAGGATATGACACGTATTGATGAAACTATTAAGAAACATGATAAGGGTTATAACTGTGCACAGGCTATTGCATGTACTTATTGTGATCTTGTAGGTATGGATGAAGAAACAATGTTTAAGGTAGCTGAAGGCTTAGGTCTAGGTGTAGGCTGCATGGAAGGAACTTGTGGTGCTGTTACTGGTGCATGTCTTCTTGCAGGATATAAGAATAGTACAGGTAATCTAGATAAGCCAAATAGTAAAGCAAGTACTTATAAGTTATCTAGAGAGATCATGCAGAAATTTAAAGAAAAGAATTCTACAACTACATGTAAAGTATTAAAAGGTGTAGAGACAGGTAAGTTGTTAAGAACTTGTCCTGACTGTATTAGAGATGCCGCTGCTATTGTAGAAGAAGTATTATTTAGTGAGAAATAGTCATCTATTCCTTTTTTAGAGAAAAAAAAGCTGAGAATATATCCCAGCTTAATCATTAATAGTTGGTGCCCTTGACCGGACTCGAACCGGTACGGGTTTGAAGCCGGCAGATTTTGAGTCTGCTATGTCTACCAATTTCATCACAAGGGCACTGACAACGTTATTATTATAGTATGCATAAGGGATGTTTTCAAGAAAAAAATAGTTTTATTTCAGCAAAATGTTAACTCATGTCTCTACGATATATTTAGCTACATCTCATTTTGTATATATTGCTAGTATTAAAAGAAATTATTTTATTTTTTTCTAAATGTATTCGCTTACTTTATAAAAATGATTGACATTTAGTTTTAAGGCTCTTATATTAGATTCATATACAAAAAAGACAGCGAATTGAAAAGAACATTCAGTTTTTGGATTTACAGAGAGTTCCTAGTGCTGAGAGGGAATGATTCATGTGGATGAAATACATCAAGGAGTCGGGATATTGAAATAAAGTAGGTATCCACGGGTACGACCGTTATATCGTCAGAGTATGATAGTACTCACAGAGGTCTATATAGTGATATATGGATAAAATAAGGTGGTAACGCGAAGTCCCTCTCGTCCTTATAATCGAGAGGGACTTTTTATATATCCAAAGGAGAAAAGATTATGATTATTGTATTGAAACCAAAATGTGATGAAAATGATATTAAGAAAGTAACTGACAAGATTGAAAGCTATGGTTTAGAACCACATGTTTCTACTGGTCATGAAACAACTATTATCGGTGTAATTGGTGATACGACTAAAGTAGATCCTAGAGATATTGAAGTTTCACCTTCTGTAGAAAAGGTTATGAGAGTTGAACAGCCTTATAAATTAGCTAACCGTGCATTCCATCCAGAAGATACTATTGTGGATGTAGATGGTGTAAAAGTAGGTGGAGGCCATATGGCTCTTATTGCTGGTCCTTGTTCTGTAGAATCAGAAGAACAGGTTATTGCGATTGCCAAGGAAGTAAAAGCAGCTGGTGCTAATATGCTTAGAGGTGGTGCATTCAAGCCTAGAACATCTCCATATGCATTCCAGGGATTAGGTTCTACTGGTTTAGATTACTTAGTAGCTGCTAAGAAAGAAACAGGCTTACCAATCGTATCAGAACTTATGAGTGCTGATGATATTGATGAATTCAATGAAAAGGTAGACTTAGTTCAGATTGGTGCAAGAAATATGCAGAACTTCACTTTACTTAAGGAAGTAGGTGCAAGAGTCAAGAAGCCTATCCTATTAAAGAGAGGACTAAGTGCAACATATCAGGAATGGATCATGAGTGCAGAATATATCATGGCAAGTGGTAATGAGAATGTCATCCTATGTGAAAGAGGTGTAAGAACATTCGAAACATATACAAGAAACACTCTAGACTTACAGGCTATTCCAGTACTTAGAAAAATGACTCATCTCCCTGTAATCATTGACCCATCACATGCTGGTGGTAAATGGTGGTTAGTAGAACCAATGGCTAAGGCAAGTGTTGCGGCAGGATGTGATGGATTACTTATTGAAGTACATAATGATCCTGAGCATGCATTATGTGATGGGGCTCAGTCATTAAAACCTGAAAAATATACTAAACTTATTGAAGAATTACGAGAAATTGGTAAAGTAGTAGGTAAAGAAATATAAGTAGAAAGGAAGTATAGTTATGGATTTACACGGGAGAAGTTTTTTAACACTTAAGGATTATACTAAGGAAGAAATCTATTATCTTCTAGACTTGGCTAAAAAGCTAAAGTCTAAGAAGAAAGCAGGAAAGATTGGTCATTCACTCGAAGGTAAGAATATTGCCTTATTATTCGAAAAGACATCTACACGTACAAGATGTGCTTTTGAAGTAGGTGTTCTTGATGAAGGAGGACATGCTACTTTCTTGACTCAGTCACAGATGGGAAAGAAGGAGTCAATTGAAGATACAGCAAAAGTACTAGGTAGAATGTTTGATGGGATTGAATTTAGAGGATTTAAGCAGGAAAATGTTGAAGCATTAGCTAAGTATTCAGGAGTACCTGTATGGAATGGTTTAACAGATGTTGACCACCCTACTCAGACTTTAGCTGATTTCCTTACTATTCAGGAACATCTAGATAAACCTTTAAATGAGATCAAGTTTGTCTTTACTGGTGATATTAGAAACAATGTATGTTATGGATTAATGTATGGTGCATGTAAGGTGGGAATGCATTTTGTATGTTTAGGTCCTAAATCATTAGAAATGGATCCAGAAGTGGTGGCTTATTGTCAGGAAGAATGTAAAAAGTCTGGTGGAAGTTTGACTATTACTGATGATACAGATGCAGTAGATGGTGCTGATGTTATCTATACTGATATCTGGGTTTCAATGGGTGAAGATGAATCATTGTATAAGCCAAGAGTGGAATTATTAAGTCCATTTAAAGTAACCAAAGAATTAATGAGTAAGACACATAATGACAATACATTATTTATGCATTGCCTTCCATCTTACCATGATTTCGAAACAGAAACAGCAAGAGTAAAACATGAACAGGGATTAGATGTTCGTGAAGTGGATGATGAAGTATTCAGAAGCAAGAACTCTGTTGTATTTGATGAAGCAGAAAATAGACTTCATACAATTAAAGCTGTTATGGTTGCAACTTTAGGTAAAGAAGATTAATGAAACATTTATTTACATCTTACTATAATGACAAAGGCATGTATGTCATATATAACGAAGAGACTGCAAATGCAGATAGTGTGATTGAGTATGTGATTGTTATGTTAGAACAATTTATCAATACACTCGCAGAAGAATCCGATGAAACAATTGAGAATGTAATTGAGATTGTAGGTAAGGATTTTAATGATTTTGTTTCTAGTTATTATGAAGGAAGCTATGAACTACTTATTTCACAGGCAGTAGATCGTGGCTTTGCGAATGAATCACAGGAGTTAGTGGGAGTAAGAGATGAGAATGCGATTGGTATAGACTTAGAATTAAGTAATTATAGTGATCTGTTCTTATTGATGTCATTGGCTGTTTTGAGTTGTGATTATAGTGATAACGCGAAAGATATTATGACATATCTTGAAAGCATGAATAAAAGTAATTCACTTAATTAGTCTACTGGAGGAATTTCCCTCCAGTTTTTTTTACGCAAAAAGAAGAGGATTATTCCTCTTCTATAGCACCATCATAAGCTTGATTGATTGTTTTACTGATTTTATCTTTAGATTTCTCTAGTTCTTTCAGACTCTTTTCAAGAGTACTTAGGTTCTTCATAACTTTACCATAACGGTCATCTAAACGATCAGTATCACTCTTAAGCTTGATAATTTGTTTTTCTATTTCTTTAATATTCTCTGAACGGTTAAAGTCCTTAGTGATGTTAATAAGTGTAAAGACAACTCCCATAAGTGTAGAAGGAGAAGTCATTAATACCTTCTTATTATGCGCATAATCATACAGATCAGCACATTCATCACATAAATAGAGATAGATGGCCTCACTTGGAATAAACATTACCGCTTCTTCCAATGTTTCATCGGTAATATATTTATTAGAAATATCATCTATATGTTTCTTAACATTCTTCTTGAATTCATTCTGATAAGAAATATCCTTTGGATTATCTACTATCTTTAAATAGTTTTCCATAGGAAACTTAGAATCAATAATTAATACTTTTGTATTACCAGGTAAGTGTAAAGCTGCATCACCTATCTTACCATTGCTTAAACGGTACTGTTCCTCATAGATATGCTGATTATCACCACAATAAAGAGATAGGATATGGTAGAGCTGATACTCACCAAAAGTCCCTCTCTTTTTTGTATTGGTCATAATCACATTGATTTCATGCATACCATCAATCATATGATTGATTTTTACATCGGACTGACCAAGTGATCTATTTGTTTCATTTAATAAAGAAATAATAGAATTATATTGTCCATCAAGTGATGAATGAACAGCCTCTGTCTGAATCATCTTATCATGAATTTTCATCTGTGATGTATAGAGAAGATAGATTACAACCACCAATAATACAATACAAATAATACTTAATACTATTTCCATATTACTTACGCTTTAAATCTACAATAATTTCTAAACGAGGTGTATGAGGTTCTTTATCTAAAGAAATTATAGTATTCACATCAAACATTTCTTCTAACTGATGTAATGTCTTTGCGAGAGTACTCATGTTATCAGAAACAATAATGACATGCTTAATACCTGATAAAGTGATAGACTTTAATAAGTCATCAGTCATTCCATCAACAGTTTCATTAATGATTAATGCATCATAACTATGATTCTTTAAATGATGTGCTGCCTGATCATTGACATTTCCAGCAATAAATAGCTTATTGTCTAACTCTAATCTCTTTGCATTTTCAGTGGCATCATGGATACTTACCTTATTGTCATCAATTGCAACAACCTTATTTTCTAACTGTAATTCCATGATTCCTGAACCACACCCCATAGATAAAACATCTTCCTTCTTATCTAATAAAGAAGAAATCTGTCTTGTCTTTTCATCATCCATTTCTGGATTAAGAATCATATCAGAACGTACTGAAATCTTGAAATCCTTATACTGAGCATGTGTCTGACCATAGATTCTCTTAAATCCCTGTTCATAGAAATCCTGATAACGAGATGTATTCACTGTATAATATAATGCAGTGACTTCATCTAATGCAGCAATCTCTTTAGTCACAGTCTGGCTAATACCATCCTGTCCAGTAACGAATGCCACCTGCATTTCTTCACCAATCTGTCGAATGATTAAGAATCTTAAGCCATTCTTGAACTTATCATTATAATCACGACATTTATTTTCATTAAGAATATCTTCAATCTTCACAAGTAAGGAATTGATTTTCTGTGTCTGAAGAGGACAATGATCCATTAAAGTAAGGAATTTTGTTTCACGCTGGTAAACGCCCACACATAGCTTTCCACTGAAGTAAGTAATTGGGAAAGCAACGATATGACGATAATGTTCTGGCTCTTTCATTCCTACAACAGGCTTGATATCCAAGTCTTTTACAGATAAATCTGTATATTTATGAAGTGTTTCTTTTAATAATTCACGTTTATGAACTAACTGATCAGCATAATTCATATGCTTTAAAGCACATCCCATACACTGATTGTACTGATCACATTCAGGATCCTTTCTTGCTGATGAAAGCTTCTTATATGCAGTCACATGACCTAACATATAAGTCTGTGTCTTCTTATCGATTTCTACTTCAACCATTTCTAATGGTAAAGCATTCTGTACGAAGATAACCTTCTTCTTAATATAACCAATACCTTCACCATTAATACCAAGTTTCTTGATATTTATTTCTTCTCTATCTTTTCTTGGCTTTGAAGTGAATCTTCTTGGCTTTCTGTCAAAATCTTTTCTTGGCCCTCTATTTTCTTTCTTATAGCCTTTATCAGACCCCTTCTTGAAGCTTTTGCGGCTATCCTTTCTAGGTTTTTTGTCTTTGTCAAATTTTTTTCTTCTTGGTTTACTCTTTCCAAAATCTTCTCTTGCCATTTCGCGTTGTTCCTCCTTAAATATGCAATATGAGTCAAATACATTCCTACATAGAAAATCTCACTTGCCCAATCAAATACAAATAAGATAACACAGATTGAGGTAAGTGGTCCATATAAAGATGTAAGATCTGCATATTTAAAATAATAGTTTAATGCAATATATAAAATCACTATCCCACCAGAAGTTACAAAAGCTCCCTGAAGGGCTTCATGATATGTGATACGTTCTCTAGGCACTATCATATAGATAGCCATAAAAAATAGGACCATAATAAGAAATAATAGGACAAAGCGCATAAATGCAATGCCATATAAAAAATGAAATACTCTTGATATAGGTCCTGTCGCAAGTAATACAATTGAAATCAGTAATGTCCCAAGTAGTAGCATTGTCACCTTAAAGACATAAATATACCAGGCAATCACTGATTCACTTCTCTCTTCTACTGAAAACATCTTCTTAGAAATATCATAGATATTCCCTATACCTCTAGATACAGCATAAAAAGACCAAATAAACACTAATATAGAGACTGTATTTAAAGAGCTGCCCTTTAATGTATCAAGAAGCATCTCTGCATAAGCGGGCTGAATAAACTCTTTAATACCCATCTCTAGAATCTCTACGCTAATATGTAAAGAAGATGTCACAACTGCAATAATAGTTGTAGCAGGGATCAGCAGGATGATTAAATAAAATGATAAAGCAGCGCTAGAGAAACTAGGTACATAATAACGATAGTCATCATATATAGCCATTGCCTTATTATATATATCTTTCATGACTGCTCCCCTCCAAAAGAAAAAACACTTTAATCGTGTTTTTCTTCATTTTCTTTTTGACTTTCCTCTTCTGGGATAATAAGTCTCAATAATTCAATTCTGTTTTTATCAATCTTTTCAATAATAAACATACAGTCATCAACATAAACCTTCTGATGAGGATTTGGTGAACCATTCACCTGACCTAAGACAAGACCACCAATAGATTCAAATTCTTCTGAAGCAAATTCTGTACCACAGCGGTCATTGACTTCATCTATGTTTAAACTGCCATCTACTAAATAGACGTTTTTAGAGATCTTCTTTACTTCTTCACTATTGTCATCATATTCATCATCGATTTCACCAACGATTTCTTCGACAATATCTTCTAATGTCACAATACCAGCCATAACACCATATTCATCTAATACAACTGATAAAGAAACATGCTCCTTACGCATAGAAGCAAAAACATCTGAAATATGATTAAATTCATAAACGAAATAAGCATCACGCATATAATCCTTTACCTGGAAATGTTCATGATCAACAGGATTCATTAAGATATCCTTGATATGTAATACACCAACAATCTCATCACCCTCTTCTGAAAGAACAGGTAAACGAGAATACTGTGATTCCTGTAATACAGCAACCACTTCATCATAAGTCGCATCATAATCAACTGTAGCCACATGAATACGTGGCGTCATGATTTCTTTAATATCAGTATCACCAAAATCAAAGATATTATGCATCATTTCTTTTTCTTCATCTTCTAATACACCTTCTTCATGAGACACATTTACAATTGTTTTTAAGTCTTCTTCAGAAAGTGTAGGCTGTTGATCAATACTACCACCTAATATATGAATCAAGCCATGAGACACAGCTGTTAAGATAACAACAACTGGTGTAAATATGAAATTTATTAATTGAATAAAGCGACAGAATCTATAACATAATGCTTCTGCTTTACTTACAGCTAAAGTCTTTGGTGTAATTTCACCAAAAATAAGAATCATTAACGTAACAAACCCTGTTGCAACCGCAACACCTGTTCCTTCATTACCAAATACACTGATCACAAATGATGTAGTCAATGAAGAAGCTAAAATGTTGACAAGGTTATTGCCTACTAGAATTGTACTTAATAAATGGTCTGTATCTTCTAAAAGATTAGAAACAATTAAAGCCTTGGCGTGATGAGGATCTTCTTCATCCTCACTTACAGTCTTTACTCTAATCTTAGAAACAGACATAAATGCAGTTTCTGCACTAGAAAATAAGCCTGACAATCCTATCAATATAATAAAAATAACAACCATCATTATCTGACTCGAGTCCACGACACTATCATACTCCTTTAATAACTCTATTGAGTGCTATATATAAAAGCACAAGTCTATTATACATTTTTTATAAGAAACATCAATAAAAAACAAAAAGGAGGAACAAAAGTTCCTCCCGATGAATGATTATTATTTAAGTAATGATCTATATAATGCTTCAATATCTTCTACTGAAGTATCTCTTGGGTTACCAGGACGGCAAGCATCAGCATATGCATCCTTAGCTAACTGAGGAATATCTTCTTCCTTAACAACACCCTTAAGAGTCATTTCGATACCTACATCTTCACCTAACTTCTTAACAGCATCTACAGCAGCCTTACGATATTCTTCCTGAGTCATACCATCAACACCTTCAACACCCATTGCCTTAGCAATGTCTTTATACTTTTCACCAGTATATTCAGCATTGTATTCCATAGTTGTTGGAAGTAAGATTGCACAAGCTTTACCATGAGGCATATCATAGTAAGCACTTAATGTATGAGCCATAGAATGGTCAACACCTAAACCTACGTTAGAGAATCCCATACCAGCAACATACTGACCTAAAGCCATACCTTCACGTCCTTCAGCAGTGTTTTCAACAGCACCTCTTAATGAACGAGCGATGATTTCGATAGCTTTAATATGGAACATATCTGAAAGTTCCCAAGCACCTTTAGTAATATAACCTTCGATAGCATGAGTTAAAGCATCCATACCTGTAGCAGCAGTTAATCCTTTTGGCATTGAAGACATCATTTCTGGGTCAACAACAGCAACTACTGGAATATCATGAGTATCTACACATACGAATTTACGTTTCTTTTCAACATCAGTAATTACATAGTTGATTGTAACTTCAGCAGCAGTACCTGCAGTAGTAGGAACAGCGATGATTGGAGTACAAGGATTCTTAGTTGGTGCAACACCTTCTAATGAACGTACATCAGCAAATTCAGGGTTTGTAATGATGATACCGATTGCTTTAGATGTATCCATTGAAGATCCACCACCGATAGCTACGATACAGTCAGCGCCTGCTTCTTTAAATGCAGCAACACCAGTCTGTACGTTTTCGATAGTTGGGTTTGGTTTAATGTTGCTGTAAAGAACATATTCAATACCAGCTTCATCTAATAAATCAGTTACTTTCTTAGTAACACCAAACTTTACTAAATCAGGGTCAGAAGCAACAAATGCTTTCTTAAATCCTCTTGCTTTAATTTCTTCAGGAACAGCTTTAATAGCACCTGCTCCATGATAACTTGTTTCATTTAACATGAACTTATACATGATTATCAATCTCCTTTTAATTAACTTTTCTGACTTCATGTTAACATTGTAAGTGTTATCATTCAAGTGACAGATAAGTGGATTTGTCACTTTGTGAATATTTTTACAAAAACTTGTTTTAAAAAAAGACAATCGATTTCTCAATTGTCATTTCATTCCCTAAATATTCAATTTTACTTACGCTTACTTTAATTGACAGATTATTCAGTAATTCTCTTTTTTGTAGTTAATACAACTGCTGCTAAAGCACTTACTAATAACAATGAAGCATATAATGGAACATTCATAGTATCACCAGTCTTTGGTGCTTCTTTCTTAGTAGTTGTAGTAGTTGTTGTTGTACCTTTATTTTCTGCAGGTTTTGCATGTTTTGCAGGTTTTGTAGGTGTAGTAGGAGTTACAGTTGGTGCTGGAGCCTTTACTGAAGTTTCTACATACATAGACTTATATTTATCCTGACCGTTTAATTCGAATGCAAAAGCAAATTCAATTTTAGAATACTTAGTCCAATCTACTGAAATCTGGTTTGTAAAAGTATCATCCCAAGTTTTTGCATTTTTTAATGCATCGTTAGTAAATGTGATCTTACCTTTACCTTCTTCATTTACTTCTACCTTAGATGGAACACTGATAATAGGCATTGCTGCGTCATCTGCGCCATAAACATACATTTCCTGAGGATAAACTGCTCCACCTTTAGCATCTACTTCAAAGACAATATCACTATCACCTGTCCATTTAGGTGTAGTTAAAGTGATTTCTGGTTCATAAGCTACAGGTGTAGTTGTAGTTTCAGTTACAGCTGGAGTTTCTCCAGTTACTACTGCATCTTCTGCAAATACTGTTGTAGTAGATAATGCTGATACTGATAAAGCAAAAGCGACTAACATAGTCATCAATTTCTTGTTCATAATCGTTTTCTCCTTGTTTGATTTGTCCCAAAAAGAAGTCTTTTCACTTTTCTAATAATGCAAAAAAGGCATAGAATATCTATTAAGAATAAATAATCCATGTCGATACACTATAAGTTTGTCAAAAAAATCAGAGTGCCCCTTCATATGTATTTCTTCTATCCATCATAATCGTAAAAAAGCATTATTTAGAGCGAATGTTGTATTATGCAAAAAAAAGAGATCTTATTTCAGATCTCGTAAAAGTTCATCTAACTTTGGTGGTAATGCTTCTATCAGCATATCAGCTAATTCTTCAGGCTTCAGCTTATATCCTCCTGTTGCCCAGTCTACAGTCATAGTAATAGACCCATGACAATACATTTCCAATAAGAATTCAATATCTGATGGGATATTATTATCTAGCTTTCTCTTAATAATATTCTGATAGAAAGTGAGAATACAGTTATAATCATAGTTTTCTACATTATTATAATCTTTAGATTTAAATGCTTCTTTAAAGAATACTCTATCATTATAAATAAATTGAAACTTCTTAATAAGCCCTTCTCTTAATGTTTCACTATTCCCAATCTGCAAGAAAGACTTATCCGCCAATACTTCAAAATACCAGTTCACAAGATCATATTTATCGCGAAAATAACGATAAAATGTCTGTCTAGTCTTACCGCTCATTTCCACAATATCAGTCACTGTGATCTTATCAAGAGACTGATGATTCATCAATTCTTTGATGCATTCTGCAAATACATATCGTGTATCTCCCAACATTATCACCACCTTTTGTTACATTATAACAAACCTATTTCCAAAAATAAAGAAGACAACCCCCATAGAGGTTGTCTCTTAATGATTAAAGTTCGATATCACAAAGTTCTGAAGCTAAACCAATGTATGAAGAAGGTGTCATATCTAATAAAGTCTGACGATCTTCATCACTTAACTGTTCTAGGCTCTTTGCGAATGCCTGGATATCTTCCTGAGAAATATTCTTACCACGAGTTAAGGCCTTAAGTGTATCATAAGCATCTGGTACACCATATTTTCTTAACATTGTCTGAATAGGTTCTGCAAGAACTTCCCATTTTTCATTTAAGTCTTTTGCAAGCTTTTCTTTATTTACAACACACTTAGCTAAGCCACCAGTTGTTTCAGAAATAGCCTGTAATGAATATCCGAAGCATAATCCTAAGTTACGCTGACTTGAAGAGTCTGATAAGTCTCTCTGCATTCTTGACTTAGGAAGCTTGTTAGATAATGCGACACATAGATTATTTGATAAATCAATGTTTGCTTCAGAGTTTTCAAAACGGATTGGGTTAACCTTATGAGGCATAGTTGAAGAACCAACTTCACCCTTAACAGGAATCTGTTTAAAGTATTCCATTGAGATATATAACCACATATCCACATCTAAGTCAGCCAATATATTGTTGAAATGGCGGATACCATCTAAGATATGACAAGTATAGTCATGAGATTCAATCTGTGTAGTTAATGGATTGAATGTAAGTCCTAAATAGTCTTCTACGAATTCCTTATTTAATGTAGGCCAATCTTCATTAGGGAAGGCTGTTAGGATTGCACTGTAGTTACCAGTTGCCCCATTGAATTTTGCTTTAATCTTGATATTTTCAATGTTTTCAATACTAGAAAAGAAACGATAAGCATAGACTTTGAATTCTTTACCAATAGTTGTAGGTGTAGCAGGCTGTCCATGAGTATGTGCCAGCATTGCATCATCCTTATGATCTACTGCTAATTTATTAATCATTGAAGCAAATTCTTTAGCTGCAGGTAACCAAACATCCTTTAAGCCATGTTTAATCATACATGCATATGATGTATTATTGATATCTTCAGAAGTACATCCGATATGTACATAGCTTTCTAAATGTTCATAACCTAAAGCTTTGAGCTTCTCATCAATGAAATATTCTACTGCCTTAACATCATGTCTTGTAACAGATTCGATTTCTTTAATTCTCTTGAAAGAATCAAAGTTGAAATCCTTAGAAATCGCAAGAATATCATCCACCTTGTTAGGATCAACCTTGTCTAAAGTTTCTGTATGAAGGTGATCCAACTGGAACTTCAACCACTGGATTTCTACAAACACTCTATACTTAACAAGTGCATATTCACTGAAATAATCAGCTAACTGATCTTTAATCTTGCCATAACGTCCATCTAGAGGACAGAGTGTCATACTTTCAAATTCTAATTTATCCATTCGTTATTCTCCTTTAAAATACTTCACGCCGGCTTCAAATAACTTCTGATCCATTTCACCGTAGATGTTAAGGTCTCTGTTTTCACCCTGACGTTCAGAATGACCCATCTTACCTAGTATTCTACCATCTTCAGAAACGATACCTTCAATACCATACATAGAACCATTAGGGTTATATGGAGATTCCATAGTCACATTTCCATTTGGATCAACATACTGGAATGCTACCTGACCATTATCAATTAACTGATCAAGTACTTCCTGAGGTGCAACGAAACGTCCTTCACCATGAGAAATAGGGATAATATGTTCATCACCTAACTCTACATTAGCAAGCCATGGAGACTTCACGCTAGATACTCTTGTAGTCACCATCTGAGATAAGTGGCGTCCAATTGTATTGAATGTTAGAGTAGGATCATCTTTGCTCATATCCTTAATATGTCCATGAGGAAGTAAACCAAGTTTTACTAATGCCTGGAATCCATTACAGATACCAATCATTAAGCCTTCACGATTGTCTAATAAATCATCGATTGCAGCCTTTAATCTTGGGTTACGTAATACAGTTGCAATGAACTTACCTGAACCTTCAGGTTCATCACCAGCTGAGAAACCACCTGGTAGCATCACGATCTGTGCATTATGGATTGCTTCTTCTAATTCATCAACAGACTTCTTAATATCTTCTTCTGTCTTATTTCTAATAAGAACAAGCTGAACCTTTGCACCTGCTTTTTCAAATGCACGTTTAGAATCAAATTCACAGTTAGTTCCTGGGAATACAGGAATAACAACATTGACTTCATCATACTTCTTAGAAGCAAACATCTTGCCTCTTTCATTACAGTCACCAGTACGTACTTCTGTAGTAGGTGCCTTTGCTGTAGTAGGATATACAGATTCTAATGGTGCACAGTTGATTTCATATGCATCATCAAGTGTCACTTTCTCACCCTTATATGATACAGCCTTTTCTTCATTTGTAGAAGCAATAATACGAACATTTTCATATCCTGCAACAACTTCAGCGTTTTCTACTTCCACAACGATATGTCCAAAGTTCTTTTCAACTAAGTCATTAAGTGTTAAAGCATCATCAAATGCTACACCAATTTCATTACCAAATGCCATCTTATAAACAGCTTCAACTAAACCACCGTCTTTAACTGTATAAGCTGAATAAGCCTTACCAGACTGAATCAATGCTTCTACAGCATCAAACTGTTTTCTTAAAGCTTCAAAATCAAATACATGGAATTCATCCTTTGGAAGCATAAATTCTACTAATACATGTCCTGCTTCTTTTAATTCAGGAGTGATGACTTTGTGTACATCTCCACCAGTAATTGCGAATGATACTAAAGTTGGAGGAACATCTAAGTCTTCAAATGAACCTGACATAGAATCCTTACCACCAATTGAAGGTAATAATAATTCTTCCTGAGCGCGATAAGCACCTAGTAATGCACTAAATGGTTTACCCCATCTCTTAGGATCATTTAATAACTTTTCAAAGAATTCCTGGAATGAGAAACGGATTGTATGCCATGTACCACCCATTGCGATGATCTTTGCGACAGATTCTACAACTGCATTGATTGCACCATGATATGGTGACCATTCAGAAATAAGTGGGCTATAACCATAACTCATTAATGAACATGTAGTTGTTTCTTTTCCTAATACTGGAATTAATGCAGCCATACCTTCAGTTTCTGTACGGTAAGTCTTACCACCAAATGGTGAAAGAACAGTACCATTACCGATAGAAGAGTCAAAACGTTCTACTAAGCCCTTCTGAGAAGCTGTAGATAAACGTGATAATACTTCTTTAGTTGTTTCAGTAAAGTTTTCTTTTGCTTCTGGATTGAATGGTGCCTTATCAAAATCAGGTAATTCTACATGGATATCCTGATAACGTTTAGCTCCTGCTTCATCTAGGAAGTCTCTAGAGATATCTACAATAGTATCTCCCATATATTTCATAGTTAAACGGTTCTTATCTGTAACTGTAGCCACCTGTACAACTTCAAGGTTTTCATCATGAGCAGCCTTGATACAGAAGTCTTTATCACATTCATTGATGACAATAGCCATACGTTCCTGTGATTCACTAATTGCAAGTTCAGTACCATTTAAACCTTCATATTTCTTTAATACTGCATCTAAGTTAATATCAAGACCAGGTGCTAATTCACCAACTGCAACGCTGACACCTCCAGCACCAAAGTCATTACATCTTACAATCTTCTTAGAGAATTCTTTATTTCTAAATAATCTCTGAATCTTTCTTTCTTCAACTGGATTACCTTTCTGTACCTCAGCACCAGCAGTTTCAGTTGTCTTTAATTCATGTTTCTTAGAAGAACCAGTGGCACCACCAATACCATCACGACCAGTACGTCCACCAATTAATAAGACAATCTGTCCATTTTCAGGAATTAATCTCTTAACCTGTTCTTCTGGTGCAGCTGCAACTACAGCACCTAATTCCATTCTCTTAGCAACATAACCCTGATCATATACTTCATGTACAAAACCAGTCGTTAAACCAATCTGGTTACCATAAGAAGAGAAACCATGAGCTGCTTCTTCACAGATCTTTCTCTGTGGTAATTTACCAGGAAGTGTATCTTCTAATTTCTGACGTGGATCACCTGCACCAGTAATACGCATTGACTGGTAAACATAAGCACGACCTGATAATGGGTCACGAATTGCACCGCCTAAACATGTAGCGGCACCACCAAATGGTTCAATTTCAGTTGGATGGTTATGTGTTTCATTCTTAAACATTAATAACCAATCTTCATCACCATCAGTTGTATGAACCTTTAAACGAACTGAGCAGGCATTGATTTCTTCAGATACTTCCATATCATCCAAATAGCCACGCTTTCTAAGTTCTTTCATAGAAATAGTTGCTAGATCCATTAAAGTAAGTGGTCTCTTTGTATCTACACCATAAACAACATGACGGCTTGCTTTATATTTTTCTACATCTTTTTCTAAGATTTCTTTAAATGCACCATTTGCGATATCAATATCAGTAATAACTGTCGCAAATGTAGTATGACGACAATGGTCAGACCAGTAAGTATCTAATACTCTGATTTCAGTTTCTGTAGGATCTCTCTTTTCTATATCTCTGAAATAGTTCTGAGTCACTTTTAAGTCATCGAAGTTCATAGCAAGACTCATCTTTTCAAGTAATGCTTCAACTTCTTCATCAGTGAAACCAATAAATCCTTCAATAACTGGAACCTTCTTGATTTCAACAACAGCATCATTTAAATCTACTGGCTTTTCTAAAGACGCTTCTCTAGAATCAACAGGGTTAATTAAATAATGTTTAATTGCTGGTAATTCATCACTAGAAACACCTTCGATCACAATAAGCTTTGCACATTTAACCTTAACGCCTTTTTCACCAGTTAATAACTGGAAGCACTGTTCACAGGCATCAGCTCTAGCATCATACTGTCCTGGAAGATATTCAATCGCAAAACTTACAGCTCCTTCTGGAATTGCATATTCTTCACGATATACTTCATCTACCATTGGCTCAGAAAGAATAGTAGGAATACCTTCTTCTAATACTTCTTCAGTAATACCCTGAAGATCATAACGGTTGACAACTGTTAAGTTAGAAATGTCAGTCAAACCAAGTCTTGTCATCAAATCATGTTTGATAGAGTCTGCTTCAACCGCATTTTCTTTTCTTTTTTCTACATAAACGCGATAAACTTTAGCCATGTTATCCTCCTAATGTAAGCCAATATCTTTACGCATATACATGCCATCAAAATGAATGTTTTCAATTGCATCATAGACTTTCTTTCTTGTTTCTTCAAGATCATGTCCTAATGCACAAACATTTAATACACGTCCACCATTTGTAACGATTTCATTGTTTTCATTACGTTTAGTACCTGCATGGAAGACAACAATACCTTCTGGAAGATGATCTAAACCAGTAATGACTTTACCCTTTTCGTAAGATCCAGGATAGCCTCCACTTGCAAGAACAACACATGTTGCCTGTTCATCTTTCCACTTAACATCTACATCTTTTAATGTATTTGTAGCACATCCATACATCACTTCATATAAATCACTTTCAAGTCTCATTAAGATAACCTGAGTTTCAGGATCACCAAAACGAACATTGAATTCTAATACCTTTACATCCTGATCCTTGATCATTAATCCAATAAAGACAACCCCACGATAATCCATATGATCTTCATGTAAGCCTTTCATGAATGGGTCAAGAATCTTTTCTTTGAAAGTCCCTTCCATACCTTCAGGTAAAAATGGGTTAGGTGATACAGTACCCATACCTCCAGTATTTGGACCTTCATTATTATCATAAATCTGTTTATGATCTTTTGCAGATACCATAGGTACGATTGTATCATGGTCTACAAAGCATAATAGAGAACATTCAAAACCAGTTAAGAATTCTTCTAAAACAACCTTTTTACCAGCATCACCAAAAGCACTGCCATCAAGCATCACTTTAAGTTCTTCTTTAGCCTGTTCTTTTGTTTCACAGATTACTACGCCCTTACCTGCTGCAAGACCATCAGCCTTAACAACAACAGGAAGATCAAAAGCATCTAATGCTTCAACAGCTGATTCATAATCAGTCACTTCTTCATACTTTGCAGTAGGAATATTGTGCTTTTTCATGAAATCCTTAGAGAAGGCTTTAGAACCTTCAAGAATAGCTGATTCTTTTCTAGGACCAAATACTTTGTGTCCTCTTTCTTCTAAATAGTCAGCAAGTCCCATACATAATGGTACTTCAGGACCAATAACAGTTAAATCAATACCCTTTTCTTCAACAGTCTTTAAGATAAAAGGCATATCTTCTACACTACCTGGAATACATACAGCATCCATACCAGGATTACCAGGAATAGCATATAATTCAGTAACATGTTTACTCTGTTTTAATTTCCAGGCAATTGCATGTTCTCTTCCACCACTACCAATAACAAGAACCTTCATATGACGCCTCCTTAGTGTCTAAAATGTCTATAACCATTGAATACCATTGTCATATCATGTTCATCACAATAGTCAATGGATTCCTGATCACGAACTGATCCACCAGGCTGTACAATAGCCTTAATACCTGCTTCATCAGCCACCTGTGCACAATCACTAAATGGGAAGAAAGCATCACTTGCTAATACAGCACCATGGAAATCCTTATCAGGATTATTATGAATTGCATTTTCTAATGCCCAGATACGTGAAGTCTGTCCTCCACCAACAGCTAAAGTACATCCGTTTTTCACTAGTACGATTGCATTAGACTTAACATATTTAACAACCTTTAAACCAAATTCCATATCAGATAATTCAGCTTCTGTTGGCTGCTTTTTAGTCACTACTTTCATTTCATCAATAAGCTTAGTATTTAATTCCTGAACAAGTGCTTTACCTTCAAGATACTTAATATCATACTTAGCATCACGTGCATCAAGATTCTTAAGCTTTAATAAACGTAAGTTCTTCTTCTTTTCTAATACTTCTAAAGCATCATCATCAAAATCAGGTGCTGCAATGATTTCTAAGAAAGTCTTCTTCATTTCTAAAGCAGTTTCCTTATCAATCTTATAGTTTACAGCGATGATTCCACCAAAGATAGAAGTTGGATCACCTTCATAAGCACGCTTATAAGATTCATAACCAGTCTTACCAATAGCAACTCCACAAGGTGTTGAATGCTTAATTGCAACAGTCACTAACTGATCACCAAATTCTCTTACGCAGGCAACTGCACCATATAAGTCATTCACGTTATTGAAAGAAATTTCTTTACCATGTAACTGTTCATAATCTAATAAAGAATGCTGAACATATGGATCAACGTAGGCATTTGCACTCTGCTGAGAGTTTTCACCATAACGTAAATGATCTGTCTTCTTTAATGAAATATTTAAGATATCAGGGAATTCATCATGTACCTGATCAGCGAAATAACGAGAAATCATTGCATCATAGCTTCCTGTTAAGCTATAAGCCTTATAAGCAAGATTCATTCTGAATTCAAAATCAGTCTTATCTTCTCTAATAGCTTCTAATACAGCATCATAATCTTTTGGATCAGTAACAATCAATACATCCTTGAAGTTCTTAGCAGCAGAACGGATCATTGAAGGTCCACCGATATCAATATTTTCAATCATTTCAGCCATTGGCTTTCCAGCCTTAAGCGCTTTTTCAAACTCATAGAGATTACAACAAACAAGATCAATAGGTGTAATACCCATTTCTTCTACAGTCTTGACATGTTCTTCTACATCTCTTCTAAATAGAATACCACCATGTACTTTTGGATGAAGTGTCTTAACTCTTCCATCAAGAATTTCAGGGAAACCTGTCACATCATCGATTTCAATAGCTTTTACACCTGCTTCTAATAGTTTCTTATATGTTCCACCAGTAGAAACAACTTCAAATCCTAATTCTTCAAGACCTTTCGCAAATTCAACAATACCTTCTTTATTTGTAACTGATACTAACGCTCTTTTCAACTGATCTTCACCCTTTCATTTTCTACAGAAACACGTCCTTCACAATATAAAGCAACAGCTTCTGGTAAGATTTCATGTTCGATTTCCAAGACACGTGCCTGAATATCTTCAGGAGTCTCTAAATCTGAAATATCAACCGCTCTTTGTAAGATGATTGGCCCACCATCCACTTCTCCAGTAACGAAATGAACAGTTGCACCTGATACCTTCACACCTCTTTTAAACACCGCTTCATGGACATGCATTCCATAGAATCCAGGACCACAGAAAGATGGAATAAGTGAGGGATGAATATTAATAATACGATTCTTATATTGTTCAATCAGCTTATCTCCAACAATAGCAAGATAACCAGCTAATACAACAACATCAATCTTTTCTTCTTCAAATCTCTTTAAGATCACATCTTCATCCTTGATCCATTCTGCCTGAATACCATGAAGACGGGCTCTTTCTAAACCGTAAGCCTTCTTACGGTTAGAAATAACCAGACGGATCTGTCCATTGATTTTTCCGGCTTCACACGCATCGATGATGGACTGAAGATCAGTTCCACCACCAGATACGCATACAGCTATGTTTAGCATAATTCTGCTCCCTTTTCACCTTCAGCAATATAACCTACTTCATAGCTTTCATAGCCAGCAGCATTAATTGCTTCGATAGTCTTTTCAACATCTGCAGGATCAACAGCAAGAACCATACCTAATCCCATATTGAATGTGTTGTACATCATCTTTTCTTCAACGTTTCCTGCTTTTGCAATTAAGCCAAAGATAGGAGGTACTTTATAGCTGTCCTTCTTAACAACAGCCTTTACACCATCAGGTAACATTCTAGGAAGGTTTTCATAGAATCCTCCACCAGTAATATGGCTACATCCCTTAACCTTGATACCAGCATTCTTTACGCTCTTTAATGCTTTTACATAAATCTTAGTAGGGGCAATTAATGCTTCACCTAAAGTAGTACCTAATTCATCATAATAAGTATCTAAAGATTCCTTAGTCATTTCAAATACGCTACGTACTAAAGAGAATCCATTACTATGTACACCAGTAGATGCAATACCAATTAAAGCATCACCAGGCTTGATTGTAGAACCATCAATAATATCTTTCTTATCTACAACACCTACTGCAAAACCAGCTAAATCATAATCATCAATAGGCATTAACCCTGGATGTTCTGCAGTTTCACCACCAACAAGGGCACATTCAGACTGAATACATCCTTCAGCAACACCCTTAACGATAGTCGCAATCTTTTCAGGATAATTCTTACCACATGCAATGTAATCAAGGAAGAATAGAGGTTCTCCACCTGAACAAGCAATATCATTCACACACATTGCGACTGCATCAATACCAATTGTATCGTGTTTATCCATTACAAAAGCAAGTTTTACCTTTGTACCACAGCCATCAGTACCAGATAAAAGAACTGGTTCTTCCATATCCTTGATCTTGCTTAAATCAAAAGCACCAGCAAAACCACCAATACCACCAAGTACTTCTGGTCTCATAGTCGCTTTAACATGCTTCTTCATTAATTCTACTGACTTATAACCTGCTTCAATGTCTACTCCAGCTTTTTTATAATCCATGTTTCTTCATCCTTTTATCTATTATTTTTCCATTCTTGCAAGAACTGCTTTATAAGTTTCAATTAAATCTCCGATATCCTGTCTGAATACGTCTTTGTCATACTTCTTGTTAGTATCTACATCCCATAAACGGCAAGAATCTGGTGAGATTTCATCAGCTAATACGATTTCGCCTTCTTTAGTCTTACCAAATTCGATTTTGAAATCTACAAGCTTTAAGTTTAATCTTAAAAAGAAAGCCTTAAGTAATTCGTTGATCTTTAATGTTTCAGATTTAATAGTGTTATATTCATCTCTAGTGCAAAGACCTAAAGCAACAGCATGGTCTTCATTGATTAATGGATCACCATATTCATCATTCTTATAACTAATTTCAAAAATTGGTTCTGCTAAAACAACACCTTCCTTAGCCCCAAGTCTCTTACAGAAAGAACCTGTTGTAATATTACGCACAATAACTTCTAGTGGGAAGATTTCTACTTTCTTAACTAAATCATCAGTATCATTTAACTTTTCAATCATATGAGTCTTGATACCAGCTTCTTCTAACATATCAAAGATAATACCTGAAATAGTGTGGTTTAATACACCCTTACCAGCAAACTGATCATGTTTTACACCATTACCTGCAGTTGCATCATCTTTATAATGCATTAAGATAACATCTTCATTATCAGTTGCAAAAATTTCCTTAGCTTTTCCTTCGTACATTAATTCTTTCTTTTCCATTGTTGTTTTCTCCTCTTATCTGTATTTTTCTGAAATTTCGTTATTTGTATCTAAGCAGGCTTTTTCCATAGCCTGACGGTTGTTCTTTAATTTTTCACTTAATTCTGGATATTTGATTGCCATGATTTCAAGTGCTAACCAAGCAGCATTCTTAGCACCATCAATTGCAACTGTTGCAACTGGGATACCAGAAGGCATCTGGACAATTGATAATAAGGCATCCATTCCATCTAAACTTGCACCTTTAATTGGAATACCAATAACTGGTAACACTGTCATAGAAGCAACGACACCAGGTAAGGCAGCAGCCATACCCGCAGCTGTTAAAATAACATCTGTTCCATTGTTGTTGCATTCTTCTACAAATTCACTCAATGCACGATGTGCACGGTGTGCAGATAAAGCACGTACTTCAACATCTACGCCATATTCTTTTAATATAGCAATTCCTTTTTCTACCTTTGCTTCATCAGAGGCAGAACCCATAATTACTGCAGCTTTCATTTCAGTCCTCCATTATTTTCATTATGACTTTCATGATCTAGGTGCTCAGAGGCCTTTCACCTAAACTTGACCTCAATTATTAGAATAAACCAGTAATCTTACCTTCTTCATCAATGTCCATATTATTAGCAGCTGGTACTTTTGGTAAACCTGGCATACGCATAATATTTCCAGAAATAGCAACTAAGAATCCAGAACCAGTATTTGGAATCAAATCATTGATTGTTACCTTGAATCCTTCAGGACGTCCAAGTAAAGTCGCATCATCTGATAAAGAATACTGAGTTTTCGCAATACAGATTGGTAAATCACCTAAGCCCTGAGCAGTGAACTTCTTGATCTTGTTAGCTGCCTTCTTAGTGAAGACAACATCATCTGCACCATAGATTTCTTTGGCGATTGTCTTGATCTTTTCATCAATAGGCATATCTAATGAATAGATAGGTGCATAATGAGATTCTTCTGTATCAAGAATATTTAATAGCTTGTTAGCAAGATCAATGCCTCCTTCGCCACCCTTAGCCCATACTTCAGAAATAGATACTTCAACATTTAATTCCTTACATATATCATCTAATAGCTTTAATTCAGCTTCTGTATCTGTAGGGAAAGCGTTAATAGCAACGATACAAGGTAAACCAAACTTCTTGATGTTTTCAATATGTTTAGTTAAGTTACCAATACCCTTCTTTAATGCTTCAAGGTTTTCAGTACCTAATTCTTTCTTATTGACACCACCATGCATCTTTAATGCACGAACAGTCGCAACAATGACAACTGCATCTGGATTTAATCCAGCCTGACGACACTTGATATCTAAGAACTTTTCAGCACCTAAATCAGCCCCAAATCCTGCTTCAGTAATGGCATAATCGCCAAGTTTCATAGCAAGCTTTGTAGCCATAACTGAGTTACATCCATGAGCGATATTGGCGAATGGACCACCATGTACAAATACTGGAGTATGATCTAAAGTCTGAACAAGGTTTGGCTTGATAGCATCCTTTAATAATAAAGTTACAGCACCAGTTGCATGAATATCATCAACAGTGACTGGCTCACCATCATAATTATAAGCAACAATCATTCTTGCAGCTCTTGCTTTTAAATCTTCAAGAGAAGTAGATAAACATAAGATACCCATCACTTCACTTGCAACACTAATATCAAAACCATCTTCACGAGGAACACCATTTGGTTTACCGCCTAAACCAACAACAATATGTCTTAAAGCACGATCGTTTAAGTCAACAACTCTCTTCCATACAACCTGTCTAGTATCAATATTCAAAGGGTTACCCTGCTGAATAGAGTTATCAAGCATTGCCGCAATCAAGTTATTTGCTGAAGTGATGGCATGAATATCACCTGTAAAATGAAGGTTGATATCTTCCATAGGAACAACCTGGGCATATCCTCCACCAGCTGCACCACCTTTAATACCAAAGCAAGGACCTAAACTTGGTTCACGCATTGCAACGATAGACTTCTTACCTAACTGATGTAATGCCTGTGATAAACCAATCATTGTAGTTGTCTTACCCTCACCTGCAGGTGTTGGGTTAATTGCAGTCACAAGGATTAATTTACCATCTGGATTATTTTCAACTTTCTTAATAGTTTCTAAAGAGATTTTTGCTTTATATTTACCATATAATTCTAAATCATCTTCAGTCAGTCCAATCTTTTCAGCCACATTTTTAATTGGCTCCATGACTGTACTCTGTGCAATTTCTACGTCTGTTAACATTTTTTTGTTTTTCCTCTCTTTCAGGTTATTTTCTTTCAAAACAATTATATACTAATCCAGTACCTGCATGCTTCCATTTTTTCAAAAAAACAAAAAAAGAGCCTACTAAGTCCAGGACGTTGCCCAGACGGTCGGCTCTTCAAGAAATTATACTCCATGTGGTTAATTCCACTTCCGTCAGTCGTATAATACAGTTGTAGTGTATCAAATAACCTATTGTTTGACAAGCACAAATTTGATTAAATAGTGGCATAAGTTTATAATATAAAAACGGAGGTAATGACTATGTTTAAAGAAGTAGATGTAAAGACATTTGATTTAAAAATATTCAATAAATTGAATAAGGAATGGGCACTACTCAGTGCAGGTAATAAAGACGCATTTAATACTATGACTATTTCATGGGGCGAGATGGGTACATTATGGAATAAGCCAGTGATGACTTGTTTTGTAAGACCGCAGCGTTATACAAAGGAATTTATAGATTCTAATGATAAGATGACTCTTTCATTCTTTAATGGAGAACATATGAAAGATTTAACAGTATTAGGTAGAGAATCTGGACGTGATGGAGATAAGATTGCGAAGACTGATTTAACACCTACATTTATTGAAGGTCTTCCTACATTTGAAGAAGCAGACATTATCGTTGTGGGAAAGAAACTCTATGAAGATACAATCAAGCCTGAATGTTTCTTAGATGAAACACTTGTGGATAAGAATTACCCTAATAAAGATTTCCATACAATGTATATCTGTGAAGTTGAAAAGATCTATATGAAATAAGAGAAGCGCTAGTTCGCTTCTCTTTTTAGTTCATTGTATTCTCTTATCTGGTTATATTCTTCGATTGTTTTCTTAATATCATTAAAGATATGTGGGTCAAGTGTCTTCTCTAATTCACCTTCATCCACAAACTTATAATCTGTATGTTCAAATGAAATCTTAACTTGATCATTTGTAGGAATACACAAGAAACCAATACCCACTGTCTGATAATGTGGTCTAATAGCCGTAAATGTATAAACTGGCTTAATGATTTCAATATCTAGTCCTGTTTCTTCCTTTAATTCTCTAACAAGCGCCTGGTGAGGATCTTCCCCGTATTCTAATCCCCCACCTGGTAATTCCCAATAACCAAGTCCATCTGATGAAGGTCTCACACGTTTTAAGATTAATGTCTTGCCTTCATAAATCACAATACCTTTGACTGTAATATGAAATTGTATGTCCTTATTCTCCATATTCTTTTGCCCCCTTTTTACTATATTAGCACAACTCTTGAATGAACGTTACAAAAAGGTGCAGTATGTGTGTTTCAAATAATTCAAAAATTGTATATAATAGTCACTGAGGTGAATAAAATGATTGATTTTAAAGAAGAAGTATTAAAGCATAAAGAAGAAATGCTGAAAGATTTAAAGGACTTATGTCTGATTCCTTCAACTCTTGATGAATCTACTGCGAAAGAAAATCAGCCATTTGGTGAAAATAACCGTAAAGCGCTTGATTTAATGCTTTCTATCGGTCAAAGAGATGGATTTGTTACTGATGATTGTGATGGATATGCTGGTTCTATTGATATTGGTGAAGGAGAAGAATGTTTTGGTATTCTTGGACACTTAGATGTTGTGCCTACTGAAGGTCAGGAATGGGATTATCCAGAATATGATATGACTCTTGATGGAGATACACTCTATGGTCGTGGTGTGGCTGATGATAAGGGGCCTTTAATTGCTGCTTATTATGCTGCTAAAATTGTTAATGAACTTGATTTTGAAAAGAAGATGAAGGTTCGTATCATTTTTGGATGTAATGAAGAAAATGGTTCTCGCTGTATGCATTACTATTTCCAGCATCGTCCATATCCAAAGATGGGATTTACTCCAGATGCTGATTTCCCTGTTGTATATGGTGAAAAAGGTAACTGTCATTTCATCATCAAGAGTAAAACAGATGATGATAAGGTAATCTCTATTCATTCAGGACGTGTAGTGAATATCGTACCAGATCAGGCTAAAGCTGTATTAAAGGGTACTGACTATGAAGAATCATATAATGCATTCTTAAAAGAAAATAACTTCAAAGGTTCTTTAGAAGTTGTAGATGGTAACACACACTTATTCTTAAAAGGTAAGAGTGCCCATGCATCTCAGCCTCAGTTAGGTAATAATGCCGCAAGTAACTTATGTCATTATATTGCAAGTGTAACTGATAATAGCTACGCAAAATTCGTTGATGAATATTTATACAATGATTATTTAGGCGAAAAGTTCAATGTCGCATTTACTGGTGAAATGGGTGCTTTAACTGTTAACCTAGGTATCTTAGATTATGAAAATAATGAAGGTTCATTAACTCTTGATTTACGTCTTCCTCATGACTCAGACAATGATGAACTTGTTAAGAATGTAGATGAAGCTGTTAATAAGTATGGCTTGAGTGAAGAACATGATATTGGTCCTGCATTATATGTAGATCCTAATAGTGAATTAGTTCAGAAGCTTCATGAATCATATGTACAGTTCACAAATGATCATGAACATGGTCCTCAGACTATCGGTGGTGGAACTTATGCAAAAGAAATGCCTAACTGTGTTGCTTTTGGTTGTGAATTCCCTGGTAAAAACCATCATATGCATGAAGAAAATGAATTAATTTCATTAGATGATTTATTAACTGCAGCTGCTATCTACGCTCAGTCTCTCTATAATCTTCTTAAAAAATAGTTGAATTCTATGTGCAACTCAAGTATAATTTTAGTTGCACAAAGTTGCGGCCGTGGTGGAATGGTAGACACGCAAGTTTGAGGGACTTGTGGACGTACGTCTGTGTGAGTTCAAATCTCATCGGCCGCACCATTAATTAAGATGAACTAGCTAGAGATAGCTAGTTTTTTTGTTTAGGAGGATTTTGTATGATTGATCATATGGAAATAAGAGGCGCAAAGGTACATAATTTAAAAAATATCGACGTTGATATTCCTTTAAATAAGATTGTAGCTATTTCTGGTGTATCAGGAAGTGGTAAGACAACATTGATTCTTGAATCTTTATATCCTGCCATAAAGGCTTCATTAAATCATGAAACACTTCCTAATCATGTAAAAGAATTGGATGCATCATGGGTCAATAAGATTGATTTGATTGATGCCTCCCCTATTGGAAATAATGTCAGAAGTACTGTTGCAACTTATTCTGGTGTATTTTATCATTTAAGAAGGTTGTATGGAAGATTAAGTGATCAATATAGTGCAGGTGATTTTTCTTATAATACAGGTAAGTTAAGATGTCCTGTGTGTGAAGGTACTGGTACTATTTCTATGGATATACAGTTTCTTCTAGATATAGAAATGACTTGTGAACATTGTGATGGTACACGGTACAGCAATGATGAGGATTCTATAATGTACCATGGTTATAAATTTGTGGCTTTCATCCCACACGCTTGCGTGTGGGATGAAAGCCACATTTCACTTGATAAATACTTAGAAAAATGATATATAATCTATGTATATTAAAGTATAGAAAGTAAACAGATCATTAGTAAAAGTAACTATGATATGAATACACATACAACAAAACAACCATCACTGTAATCAGAAAAATCCTAATAATGCTGCACATATAGCGAACAATAATAACCATGCATAACAGTGCTATCCTAATAATTCAGCATATCATTCAAGTTGTGGAAATAAGTAACGGCACGAACTAAAAGTGACAATGTACAAATAAATATTTCCATTCCTGCTGGATGGAAAATAGAACTTGAAAACCCTGCACGTATCTATTCTGTTGAGGAAGGTGAGAGTATCATATTTCTTGACTTGATTCGTATTGAAAATATCTGATACAGTATCACATCATCAGATATTCTAAATTCATATTTCTGGTATTAAAAGGTAATGTAGAGGAAATATTGAAACAGATATTACAGAAAAATCTATTACCACATTAAGGCTCTTGAAGTGAAGCCTGACCATATACATGTCTTTGTAGATGTACCACAAACTGCTGCTCCCTGTGATGTTGTAGGGACTTTTAAAGATATAAGTGCTATTGAACTATTCAAGGCATTTCCACAATTAATACAATCCTATGCAGGATGCGGTATTTTATGGTCTAGAGGATATTTTGTATCTACAGTAATTAAGATAATATTAAGGAGCAGAAAAATGATGACTGACGAAGAATACAAAAGGATTCTTAAACGATTTCATAAACTTTCTGACAGGCATATCATGGCTGTAGAAACCGATATGTCTTATTCTGATGTACTTAAAGTAGTGGCTCTTTCTGATAAGATGCGCAAAGCTGGGAATGAGCTTGTTGGTCTTATGAGAAAGAATTATGACCAGCTTATGCGTACAAAGAGATACCGTAAATTACTCTTTCTTTATGGTAATTCTAAAGATAAGGCTAAACGAAAAACTTATGCTGAACAACTTAATGAAATGCAGAAAGCTTATAATATTACATGGGAATACTGCAGAACGTCCATGATTCCAATAGGCAAGAAATATGGTGTAGACGCTGTATTTGCTCTGACTAAAGCCGAAGATATTTGGCGTGGTATTGAAAAATGCTTATATGGTAATGGCAATGCCATTCATTTCTCAAGATATGGAGAACTGCCTTGTATTCGTGCAAAGCAGATGAATCGTGGTATACCTATATCCGTTATAGATAATAAACTACAGTTCAAACTTGGCAGGATGGTATTTGGAATACAAATAAATGATAGATTCCAACAGGATGAAGTAGATGCGATTTTATCATATCTTGCCGAATCTGAGATTCTGGATGACAGGGCTGTTAATACTCTTATTAAAGATGGCTGTTGCATAGATACATACAGACCCTGCTATGCTACGCTTGTTCCCAGGATGATAAGAGGTAAATACAGAGTATATCTGCATCTTACTATCGAGGGTAAAGCAAAGCCAAAATATGATAAGCATGGCAATCCAAGACATAAATATGGCAAAGGAATGATCGGTGCTGATATTGGTACACAGACTGTTGCTTATACATCTGATACGGAGGTGGGCTTGAAGAATCTTTCAGAGCGTGGCAATAGTATTCAGACTTCCGAGAGAAAAGAACGTCTGCTATACCGTGCAATGGACAGGTCAAGACGTGCAACTAATCCGCAGAATTATAATGATGATGGTACTGTTAAAAAAGGCCGCAAAACCTGGAAATATTCTAATCATTATAAGAAGCTGAAATCAAAGCACTCTGAACTATGTCGCATCAATGCCATAAACAGACAGCTTGCAATAAATGAAGACGCTAACCATTTAAGAAGTCTTGGAGATGTATTTATCACAGAACCTAAAAATGCAGGCAGGCTTATGAGACGAGCTAAAGAAACTACGGTCAATAGTAAAGGCAAGTTTAACAGGAAAAAGCGTTTTGGCAAATCCATAAAGAACAGATGTCCTTCCGGGTTTCAAGCTGCTGTAGAACAGAAATTCAAGGTATCAGGTGGCACATATATTGAAGTATCTAATGATTACAGATCAAGTCAATATGATCATACTGTTGATGACTATATTAAAAAGAGATTATCTGACCGAATGTATAAGCTGCAAGATGGTACTGAAGTACAAAGAGACTGGTATTCATCATTCCTATTATACTGTTACGATTACAGAACCCAGGATATAGATAAAAACAAATGTATTTCTGAATTTGATAAGTGTTACAGCAAAGAAAAAGCTCTAATCGAATGGATTAAGGTTAACGAGATCAAAATATTAAATAGCGGAATTAAGACAGCGTAAAACATATTCAGGGAGATTGATTATACTTCCTTACGAAAGTAGAAATTTACCGTTAATGTGGTCGTTGGACTGCTTGGTAATGAAAGTTCTGATTCAAATAGATTTACACTTGTAACTCCAAAGTCTGAAAATGATGTACGATTACAAGCTACACTTGGCAATCAGAACCCCACGGGCTTGCCCGTGGGAGTGGTCAGTAGAAATTCTGATTATATTATTGATATGGGACCTGAGGGCGGTCAACTTGGTGGAGAGATTATTGCGATGGGAACTGTCGAAGAAATTAAGCAGAATAAGAATAGTAAAATTGGAAAATACTTGTGAAAGGCTGTAACGAATACTTGAGCGTTACAGTTCTTTTTCATAGAAAAAGAATATCAGAAATAATATCCGATATTCCTATTGCCATTCAATTTCTACATTTTTCTGATAATGTGCTAGTCCTATGCGAATCACTGTTCCACTTAATTCACTATCATATCTTCTACTGTTAATTTGATCTATTGCTGATTTTGCAAGTTGTTTCAAATCAACTGAACTATCATTTGTATACTTAAATTCTAGAATATATGATATTTGATTTTTCTTGGATTTTAGTATGATATCACATCTTCCCTTTCCTACTTTTCGATTACTGATTACTTCATACTCACTAGAAAGCCAGGCACACATTCCAAGCAGCATCATATGATAACTATTTTCATCTTTTAAATCATGATAAGAAGGTAATGTGAGTAGAATCTTTCGATATCTATCTTCAAAATCTTCTTTTTTGCAACGCTTTAATGAATTGAATAGTACTGTCAGATCTGTTTCAGTCGCTTTCAAATGATAGGCTGTAAGTTTTCTAAACTCTAATTGAACTTCTTGATTAGGAATTTTTATGATATACAGGCTATCTTGAATAGATATTGTTTTGTGTAATGTTAGATATCCAGCATTAACCAAAAGACCCCACAAGTTTTCTGTATTGTTTACTTCAAAAAAGCTCGTATCCATTTTTACAGTGGTTTCGAGTTCACCATTTCGAATAAGCTCCTCATAGCCTCTCTCAAAAGCTTCATCACTGCTAGATATTGCTTTTTTAATCATTGTATTACTGCTCGTATTCACCCAATAAGGTTCTAATACTTTTCTAGAAGCATAATTCAAGATAGACCATGGATTATAGATATCATGTTCTCCAAAATGATATCCATCATACATAGATTTCACTTCATCATTGAGTGATAAATCATAATATTCTAATGTTTGTTTCGTTTCTTCTTCTGTAAAGCCAAAGTATTGAGAATATTCTGAATCTTTTACTGTACATACAACCAGATTATTCAAATCGCTGAAGATGTTCTCTTTCGCAACTCTTTGAATACCAGTCATCATTGCATAATGTAGACTCGTAGATGTCTTTAATGCATTATGCAGCAGAGAAGATAATCCCCCTCGCAACTCGTCATAATATCCTCCAACATGAGCTTCAATAAAAGGTGTGTCATATTCATCTATGAATACCATTACTTTTTTGTGGTAGTATTTCTCTAATCGTTCCATCAAAAAAGAAAGTGCATCGATAATATTATCTAGAAGTCCATCATTTTTTGTCATTAATCCTTGTACAAGAGATTCATACTCGTTTTGTTCAAATACAGTCATTTTTTGTTCAAATACATGAGCATATCGATCATATTCTTTACGCAGTTGTAATTTAATTTCCTTTACAACATTCCATTTATCATTCTTCGCATTCGCAAACGAAATGAAGATTGTAGGATATTGATTCATTTCTGATATATACTCTGTTTCAACAATTTTTGTATCTTTGAATATTTCTTTAGAATCTTTAGTAATATCAAAGAATGAAGACATCATTGATATATTGATTGTTTTTCCAAACCTTCTAGGTCGAGTAATAAGAGTGACAGTACTTTTTCTCATTAAAAAATCATAAATCATCATACTTTTATCGATAAAAAAATAATTCTGATTCTTTAAGGTTTCATAATCTACTACTCCTAAAGGTATAGCTTTTCTCATATGGACACTCCTTTCTCGTATAATATGTACGTAATCAGTTAATGAATTTTATTAAATTCATCATTGATTGTACATTCTAATTTCTAGATAATAGTTTTGTTTTGAATGAAGGTTTTATTCACACTCCCTGTGGCTACTTCATGTACGTCCACTTCAAAAAGACTTAATCCTTTAGACTTGACATCACTTTATACCCGAATTAGTTTGTTGCAGCAGTGTTTCTACACTTGTCTCCGTATTTGCGAGGTTGCGTTTGTCTTGATTTAGAGGTGCAATTCAAAACCGATTACATATGAAAGAAGGTCATTATTTATGGAAAACAATTATATTCTTTATGTTGGCATGGACTCCTCTAAAGGCAAA